>NZ_CDROCK010000052.1:0-53583 GCF_977020205.1 Pseudomonas sp. AIG
CTCGGTGAACGTGGTTGAAGCAGTGAGCGGCGGTGATGATGAAGTGCGGACCATCATGCTCAATCACACCCTGGCAACCAACGTTGAACGCCTGACTTACGTCGGCACCGGCAACTTCGTCGGTTACGGCAACGCGTCGGACAATATCATCACGGGTGGGGTCGGCAACGACACTCTGATGGGCGGCGCAGGTGCTGACCAATTCTTCGGTGGTGATGGCTTTGACACGGTCAGTTACGTTGACAGCCTTACGGGCGTGACAATCAACTCCAAAACCGGTGTCAATACGGGCATCGCCGCCGGCGATACCTACAACGGTATCGAACAGATCCGGGGCTCAAGTTACGGCGATATCTTTGTCGGCAGTGCTGGCGTGGATCGTTTTGATGGTGGTGATGGCAACGACATCCTCAGCTTTGCGGGTGAAAATGCCGGCGTTACGCTGGATCTGAGTGCTGCGGTGCTAACCGGTATTGCGGCGGGAGATTTCTACACGTCGATCGAGGCATTCCAGGGGTCTGCTTATGACGACACCTTCACTGGCTCTGCTGCCTTGCGGGAGAGCTTTATTGGCGGTGCTGGTGCGGATACTTTGATTGGTGTGGGGCGTGGAGACTCTGCCTGGTACGTCAATAGCGCCGAGTCGGTGCAGGTCAATCTCCTGACAGGTTCCGGCAGTGGCGGCGATGCTCAGGGGGATGTGCTCACCAATATTGATAATCTGGTCGGCTCAGCCTTCAATGACACTCTGACCGGTAATGCCTTCGCCAACATGCTGGAAGGTGGTGACGGTAACGACGTTCTCTATGGCGGTGATGGCAACGACATTTTGTACGGTCATAGCTTCACCAACACTGGCGCCCTGGCGGTACCTTTCGCCACGGACAACCAGGCCGACACCGTCTATGGCGGTAACGGTGATGATTACATCATCGGGTATGTGCGTGATGTCGGTTCGGTTTTCTATGGCGAAGCCGGCAATGACAACATTACGGTCATTTCGGGTATCGCCGATGGGGGCGATGGCAATGACACGTTGATGGGCTTGGGTCATGGCTATGAGTTGCGCGGTGGTGCGGGTGCCGACAAGTTGTATCTGAGCGCTTCCGGTGACGGTTATGGTGGAGAGGGCAGCGATGCGTATTTCGTGTCTTCCAAAACCATGGTCGCGATTTTTGATGACGGAACCACAGGGATCGATGTGGTCACTCTGAGAAACATCCAGAGTGTCAGCGATGTCCGGATCATGCAAAACGATCAGGGCGCCTACATCTTCAACGCTGCCGATCTGCAGAGCGGCAATCTCGACTCCGGTGTGTTCCTGAAGGACTGGTACAAGGGCGGGAATACCATCGAAACGTTCTTCACCAACAATGGCGAGTCCTTCACCATTCCGGTGGTTGGACAGGCAATGTCTGAAGCATTCACGGTGTGATGATTAACTAGCGACAACAGAAAAACGGCGAAGCCTGTACTCAGGTTTCGCCGTTTTTTTTTACCTGGATTATTTGTACCCGACAAAAGAAAACCCCCGACAAACCAGAGGTTTGTCGGGGGGTTCTTTTGCCCGGAGAGTATCAGGCGTTTCGCAACGCCTGATTCAGCTCAGCTTATTGGCAAGCTTCGCAATCCGGCTCGTCGATCGCGCAAGCCTTTGGCACTGGAGCTGGACCGGCAGGAGCAGCCAGAACCGAATCGTCGCCGTGGTTGCCGCCGCTGGAAACAGCGTTCAGCTTGCCGGTGTTGATGGTCGACTTCTCGGTGCTGGTCGCGGCCAGGGCACGGAGGTAGTAAGTGGTTTTCAGGCCACGGTACCAGGCCATGCGGTAGGTCACGTCGAGCTTCTTGCCCGATGCGCCGGCGATGTACAGGTTCAGCGACTGGGCCTGGTCGATCCACTTCTGACGACGGCTGGCGGCGTCAACGATCCACTTGGTGTCCACTTCGAACGCGGTTGCGTAGAGCTCTTTGAGTTCTTGCGGAATGCGCTCGATCTGCTGAACCGAACCGTCGTAGTACTTCAGGTCGTTGATCATGACCGAGTCCCACAGACCGCGAGCCTTGAGGTCGCGAACCAGGTACGGGTTGATCACGGTGAATTCGCCCGACAGGTTCGATTTCACATACAGGTTCTGGTAGGTCGGTTCGATCGACTGCGATACGCCAGTGATGTTGGCGATGGTCGCGGTCGGTGCGATGGCCATGATGTTCGAGTTACGAATGCCTTTCTGTACACGGGCACGAACCGGTGCCCAGTCCAGGGTTTCGTTCAGGTCAACGTCGATGTACTTCTGGCCACGTTGCTCGATCAGGATCTGTTGCGAATCCAGCGGCAGGATGCCTTTGGACCACAGCGAACCCTGGAACGTCTCGTACGCGCCACGCTCGTCTGCCAGGTCGCAGGAGGCCTGGATCGCGTAGTAGCTGACCGCTTCCATCGACTTGTCGGCGAACTCGACGGCAGCGTCGGAACCGTAAGGAATGTGCTGCAGGTACAAAGCGTCCTGGAAGCCCATGATGCCCAGACCGACCGGACGGTGCTTGAAGTTGGAGTTCTTCGCTTGTGGCACCGAGTAGTAGTTGATGTCGATCACGTTATCGAGCATGCGCACGGCGGTGTTCACGGTGCGTTCCAGCTTGGCGGTGTCCAGCTTGCCGTTGACGATGTGGTTCGGCAGGTTGATCGAGCCCAGGTTGCAAACGGCGATCTCGTCCTTGTTGGTGTTCAAGGTGATCTCGGTGCACAGGTTCGAGCTGTGAACCACGCCGACGTGCTGCTGCGGGCTGCGCAGGTTGCACGGGTCTTTGAAGGTCAGCCATGGGTGGCCGGTTTCAAACAGCATGGAGAGCATTTTGCGCCACAGGTCTTTGGCCTGGATGGTCTTGAACAGTTTGACCTTGCCTGGGTATTCGGTCAGGGCTTCGTAGTACTCGTAACGCTCTTCGAAGGCTTTACCGGTCAGGTCGTGCAGGTCCGGCACTTCGGATGGCGAGAACAGGGTCCACTTGCCGTCATCGAAGACGCGCTTCATGAACAGGTCAGGGATCCAGTTGGCGGTGTTCATGTCGTGGGTACGACGACGGTCATCACCGGTGTTCTTGCGCAGCTCGATGAACTCTTCGATGTCCATGTGCCAGGTTTCCAGGTAAGCACACACAGCGCCTTTGCGCTTGCCACCCTGGTTAACGGCCACAGCGGTGTCGTTCACCACTTTCAGGAACGGCACCACGCCTTGCGACTTGCCGTTGGTGCCCTTGATGTACGAACCCAGTGCACGCACCGGCGTCCAGTCGTTGCCCAGGCCACCGGCGAATTTCGACAACATGGCGTTGTCGTGGATCGCGTGGTAGATGCCCGACAGGTCATCCGGCACGGTGGTCAGGTAGCAGCTCGACAGCTGTGGACGCAGGGTACCGGCGTTGAACAGAGTCGGGGTCGAC
Organism: Pseudomonas sp. AIG; assembly: GCF_977020205.1. Taxonomy (NCBI): domain Bacteria; kingdom Pseudomonadati; phylum Pseudomonadota; class Gammaproteobacteria; order Pseudomonadales; family Pseudomonadaceae; genus Pseudomonas; species Pseudomonas sp. AIG. The sequence continues at coordinate 3,442 of NZ_CDROCK010000052.1, forward strand.
GACATGTAGTCGAAGGACGACAGCAGGTTGTAGAACTCGATCGCGCGGTCTTCTTTTTGCTTCTCTTCAATCGCCAGGCCCATGGCCACGCGCATGAAGAAGATCTGCGGCAGTTCGAAACGCACGCCATCCTTGTGGATGAAGTAACGGTCGTACAGGGTCTGCAGGCCCAGGTAGGTGAATTGCTGATCGCGCTCGTGGTTGATCGCCTTGCCCAGTTTTTCCAGGTCGAAGGAGGCCAGCACAGGGTTCAGCAGTTCGAACTCGATACCTTTGGCGATGTAGGCCGGCAGCGCCTTGGCGTACAGGTCGACCATCTCGTGGTGAGTGGCGCTTTCGGCCACACCGAGGAAGCCCAGGCCTTCGGCACGCAGGGTGTCCATCAGCAGGCGGGCGGTCACGAACGAGTAGTTCGGCTCACGCTCAACCAGGGTACGAGCGGTCATCACCAGGGCGGTGTTGACGTCGGTCAGGGCCACGCCGTCGTAGAGGTTTTTCAGGGTTTCGCGCTGGATCAGGTCGCCGTCGACTTCTTCCAGACCTTCGCACGCTTCGGTGACGATGGTGTTCAGGCGGCCCATGTCGAGCGGCGCCAGGCTGCCGTCGGCACGGGTGATGCGGATCGACGGGTGAGCGTTGACCGCTTCTTCGGCCGGGGCGTGGGCAGCGCGTTCTTTCGAACGGCCGTCACGGTAGATCACGTAGTCGCGCGCAACTTTCTGCTCGCCGGCACGCATCAGGGCCAGTTCGACCTGGTCCTGGATTTCTTCGATGTGGATGGTGCCACCCGACGGCATGCGACGCTTGAAGGTGGCGGTGACCTGTTCGGTCAGGCGCGCAACAGTGTCGTGGATTCGCGACGAAGCGGCAGCGGTGCCGCCTTCAACTGCGAGGAACGCTTTGGTGATAGCGACGGTGATCTTGTCATCGGTGTAAGGAACGACAGTGCCATTACGCTTGATCACGCGCAGTTGGCCAGGCGCGGTGGCTGCCAGATCCGAATTCGAATCAGCGGCCTGCGGCAAGGTGCCCTGCGGGTTCTCGCGAGTTGTGTCGGTTTGCATGGGGGGTGGTCTCCACATTCTCTATGTTTGTTTGGGCACCATCATGGTGCCCACCGTTCTGTCCAGAAGCACTACAGCCGACGGGCGTCGGGTATAACAACTTCGGGACAGTAGGAAAAAAGGCTGATGAAGCCGCATCCTTGCCGAAGTTTTTGGCTACGAGCCAGGGCTCGAACCGGATTCCTTCCCAGGTGACAGTAATGACTGCAACACCCGTACCGTTCTCGCCGCTGCGCGGTAAAAAACGGTGCCATCCGCCAGTGCGGTTTGGGCTTTGAAAAACTTGCTGGGTTCAACCGGAAACCGGCAATAAATCGCTTGAGTTTCAGGTCTGAAATGTGGTTGGGCGTTTAAGTCGAAAACCCTATATGTAGGGTTTTTTTTTCGCCGTGCTACAAGATAATGCGTTTCGAGGGGTGTTGCAACGTACTACCTGTGGATAAACCTGTGCGTAAATTGTGTGTGAAACGAGGAACGAGCGTGTAGGCCGCGAACCTGCTGAGCTAGACCGTTTGTCTCCGTTTTTTCACCGGGGAAAACGCTTCAGCGGTTTTTTAAGGGCGCGAACCCTATCACAAAAAACAGCCTTCTCCGAACGCATTTACCGACTTGTGTTCTGGCTGTACGCCGTTTATACAATCGGCCCATGCACAGGCATTCTTATCCTCCCGAAACATGACAAAAGGACGGGAGTATTCCTGTAGGAGCTGCCGAAGGCTGCGATCTTTTGATCCTGATCTTGAACAGCAGGATCAAAAGATCGCAGCCTCGTTTCACTCGACAGCTCCTACAGGGGACCGTGCCTGGCTGGGCAATCGTCTTCCTTTATTAATAAAAAATAGAAAGCAGAGGTCACCGGTGGAGCAACAAGCCTTTCAGGTATTGATCGTCGAGGATGACCAGCGACTGGCCGAACTGACGCGCGACTACCTGCAAGCCAATGGATTGCGCGTGGACATCGAAGGCAACGGTGCGCTGGCGGCGGCCCGGATCATCAAGGAGCAGCCGGATCTGGTGATCCTCGACCTGATGCTGCCCGGTGAAGATGGCCTGAGCATCTGCCGCAAGGTGCGCAACCAGTACGAGGGGCCGATTCTGATGCTCACGGCGCGCACCGACGATGCCGATCAGATTCAGGGGCTCGACCTCGGTGCCGACGATTACGTGTGCAAACCGGTGCGGCCACGTCTGTTGCTGGCGCGCATCCAGGCGTTGCTGCGCCGTAGTGACACACCTGAACCGGTCGCAGAGAAATCCCGTCGCCTGCAATTCGGCCCGCTGGTGGTCGACGACGCCTTGCGCGAGGCGTGGCTGAGCGATAACGGCATCGAACTGACCAGCGCCGAATTCGATCTGTTATGGCTGCTGGTGTCCAACGCCGGGCGCATTCTGTCCCGCGAAGAAATCTTCACCGCCCTGCGCGGCATCGGCTATGACGGTCAGGACCGCTCGATCGATGTGCGCATTTCGCGCATCCGCCCGAAAATCGGCGACGACCCCGACCATCCACGCCTGATCAAGACCATCCGCAGCAAAGGTTATCTGTTTGTTCCTGAAGCTTGCGTAGACCTGCCGCTGTGAATTCGATCTTCCTGCGCATCTACGGCGGTATGTGCGCAGCGATCATTCTGGTGGCGGTGCTCGGCGTGCTGGCGCTGAACCTGCTCAATCAGGTGCGCAGCGAGCAGTACCGCGAGCGCCTGGCCCACGGCACGTTCTCGCTGATGGCGGGCAACCTGCAACCGATGAACGAAACCGAGCGCCATCGCGCGTTGCTGGTGTGGGAGCGGTTGCTGGGGATTCCACTGGCGCTGAAGAAGTTTGCCGACACCGACCTTGATTTGTCCCAGCGCACCCGCGTGCAACGGGGGCAGGCATTGGTCGAGCAGACCGGGCCGCACGCGGCGAAAGTCTATCGAATGGTCAGCGACAAAGAGCAGCTTGTGCTGGTGGGAGAAGTGCAGCAGATCAGCGAGCAATTGGCGCGGGCGACCATTTACCTGCTGGCCGATGAACTGGTGCGCGTGCCGGTCGGCGAGCAGCCCAAGCGCCTCGCGCAGATAAAGGAAGAAAAGGCTTTCGGTTTCGATCTGCGCCTGGTCACGGTGAATGACGCCGACATGGACGAAGACCAGAGCCGCCGCGTGGCCGAAGGCGACACCGTCATGGCGCTGGGCAAGGGCGGCGATTCGATCCGCGTGTTTGCCGGCATGGTCGGCACGCCGTGGGTGCTGGAGATCGGCCCGCTGTATCAGATGAACCCGTACCCGCCAGAATGGCTGGTGCTGATTGCTGCGCTCGGCCTGAGCCTGATCGGCCTTATCGTTTATTTGTTGGTGCGTCAGCTCGAGCGCCGTTTGCGCGGCCTCGAAGCAGCGGCCACACGCATTGCCAAGGGCAGCCTGGAGACCCGTGTGCCGGCGCGCGGTGCCGACTCGGTCGGGCGCCTGGCGTCGGCGTTCAACGGCATGGCCGAGCACTTGCAACAGTTGCTGGCGATCCAGCGTGAATTGGTGCGCGCGGTGTCCCATGAATTACGCACACCGGTGGCGCGCCTGCGTTTCGGTCTGGAAATGATCGGTTCGGCGACCACGCCGCAAGCGCTGGAGAAGTACCGCGAAGGCATGGACCACGACATCGAAGACCTCGATAAGCTGGTCGATGAAATGCTCACCTATGCGCGACTCGAGCAGGGTTCGCCGGCGCTGACGTTCCAGCGCATCGACCTGGACGCCTTGGTCAATCAGGTGATCGAAGAACTGGCGCCGTTGCGCGCCGAGGTCACGGTGCAGCGAGGTTTGTGTCTGTCTGCTGCAGATAACGATGACGCCTGGGTCGAGGCCGAGCCGCGCTATCTGCACCGGGCACTACAGAATCTGGTGAGCAACGCCATGCGCCATGCACGTTCGAACGTGACGGTGAGTTATCAGGTCGGGCAGTTGCGCTGTCGCGTGGATGTCGAAGATGACGGGCCGGGCGTGCCGGAAGTGGCGTGGGAGCGGATTTTCACGCCGTTCCTGCGTCTGGATGACAGTCGCACGCGGGCGTCGGGCGGGCATGGTCTGGGCTTGTCGATTGTGCGGCGGATCATTCACTGGCATGACGGCCGGGCGATTATTGGCAAGAGCAAGAGTCTGGGCGGGGCTTGCTTTAGCCTGAGTTGGCCGAGGAATCAGGAACGCCGGTAAGGTTTATGGTGGCTGTGATGCCGCCTTCGCGAGCAAGCTCGCTCCCACATTTGAAATGCGGTTCCCTGTGGGAGCGAGCTTGCTCGCGAAGAGGCCCCAACAGACGCTGAAAATCTTCAAGCGTGGATGCTGACCAGACTCAACAACTGCCCATCCTGCACCCCGAACTGCGCATCAAGCTCGGTGCCGTTACGCCACTCGGCCGACAAGTCCGTCAACAACCGCAATCGCACCTCACCCGCCTCAGTCCACTCCAGCACTTCAGCATGCTCGAAATAAAAGCGCTGCTGCACAATCGGGTACAGGGCCTTGAACAGACTCTCCTTCACCGAAAAGGTCAGCGTCACCAGCAGTGCCAACTGATCCTGTGGCCCAGCAGCCATGCGCTGCATTTCTGCCGGCGTGAGAATTTCCCCGGCCAGGCGCTCGGCGCGTTCGGTGTTGAGCACGTTTTCCAGATCCATGCCCAAACCGCGCCAGTGCCTTTTGTTGGCGACAATTGCTGCCGCACGTCCGGTGCTGTGGGTGATCGAGCCGCAGATATGCGCTGGCCATACCGGCGCGCGGTCTTCACCAATCGCCGGCACCACGCTGCTGCCTTCCAATTGCCGCAACGCCGCGCGGGCACAAATCCGCCCGGCGAGGAATTCTGCCTGACGCTTGGCCACCGAGCGCTGAATGCTCGGCGGCGGCTCGATGGCGCTACGGCGAAAGTCATCGCCAAGCAATTGAGTCGGATCGAAGTGAGTGCTGAGCAGCACGGTATCAGGCAATACCGTCGGCAACGGCCAGTGGCTGTCGAGCGCGGTGCAGCAGGAGGGTAGGGTGGGGGTGAGATTCATGGCGGGCATTTTGCCGGTTAGTCGGGCCACGGTCGAGATGATCGTTCCCACGCTCTGCGTGGGAATGCCTCAATGGACGCTCTGCGTCCGCTTTGGGACGCAGAGCGTCCCGGGCTGCATTCCTTTGCTGCGCGTGGGAACGATCAGGTGCTGGCGGGTCAGCTAAAGATTTTCTGGAAAAACGCTTTCATGTCCGCCCAGGACTTTTCATCCGCAGCCTTGTTGTACCCGATGTCCGGGCCACCGTGCTCGCCATGGCTCAGGCGATCGGCATCCGGATTGGTGAATCCGTGCTTGGCGCCCTCCAGACTGACGAACTTATAGTCAGCCCCGGCCTTGTCCATTTCTGCCTTGAACGCGGTGACGTTGTCCTGAGTGACCATGCTGTCCAGCGCGCCATGCTCGACCAGAATCTTCGCCTTCACGCTGCCAGGCGTTGCCGGGGTCTTGGTCGCCAACGCACCGTGGAAGCTCACCACGCCCGCCAACGGCTCACCTTGCCGCGCGGCGTTGAGCACCACGCCACCGCCGAAGCAGTAACCGATGGCGGCGATTTTGTTGATGTCGGTCTGCGGCTGTTTCTTCAGCAAGTTCAGCCCGGCCTCAAAGCGCTTGCTGGAAGCCGCCGCATCCTGGGTCGCCGCCTGCATGAACGCCATCGCGTCTTTCGGATGCTCGGTGTTCTTGCCTTCGCCGTACATATCAATGGCCAGGGCGCTGTAACCGAGCCCGGCGAGATCCCGCGCGCGGCGCTTGGCGTAATCGTTCAAACCCCACCATTCGTGCACAACGACGACGCCCGGACGCTTGCCTTTGATGGCGTCGTCGTAGGCGTAGTAGCCGATCAGTTTCGTGCCGTCGGCGCTCTGGTAGGGAATCTCTTCAGTCTTGATCGCAGCCTGAGTGAGGCTGCTGACAGCCAGCAAGGTGAGGGCAAGGAACAGGCGCATGGTCGGGTCTCCTTCTCGCATGTGGTCAAAACAGCCTAGTCGATCTTATTCAGGTCAGGTTCAGAGACGGTTCAGGGGCCGTACAGGGGGAGGTCAGTAACCTTGCGCCATACCCAAACAGCAACTGTGAAAGAGGAAATACCCATGACTCGTTTTAACAAACTGCTGCTGGCATTTACCCTGTTAGGCTCCAGCATCGCCGCCAACGCCGACGACACCAGCAACTTTGCCGGCCTGACGTTCGGCCAGACCAGCGACAAGATCGATAAGTCCCACGCACTGAACAACAACCTCGACCACCCGAACGCCACCGGCGCGATCGACGGCAACAACACCTACGGCGTACGCCTCGGTCAGCAAAACAGTCAGGGTCGCTACTACGCCACCTACGACAACGTGTCGGGCTCGCACAATGGCATTAAACTGCGTCAGGAAAACCTGCTGGGCAGCTACGATCTGTTCTACCCGGTGGGCGGCAGCACCAAGCTGTTCGGCGGTGCCACGGCCGGTTTGACCAAGTTGACTCAGGATTCGCCAGGCTACAGCCGCGACAGTGATATCGGTTACGCCGTCGGCGGCCAGTTCGGTGTGTTGCAGCAAGTCTCGCAGAACACCTCGGTCGAACTCGGTTACCGTTACCTGATGAGCAACGCCAGCACCGAGATGAAAGAGAGCGGTGGCAGCAAGCAAGGCTCGCTGGACTTGAACAGCAGCGCGCAGACTTACCTGTCGGCTAACTACAATTTCTAAGGAGCGAATCGCCTTGGAACCCTGTGGGAGCGAGCTTGCTCGCGAAAGCGATGTTTCATTCAACACCTCGTTGACTGAATAACCGCCTTCGCGAGCAAGCTCGCTCCCACAGGTGGTTGTGGAGATTTCAAGTGATTAGGAGAAGGTCATGAAACTGTTGGTCGTCGAAGATGAAGCGCTGTTGCGCCATCACCTGCAAACCCGCCTGACGGAAAGCGGTCACGTGGTCGAGTCCGTGGCCAATGCCGAAGAGGCGCTGTACCAGACCGGACAGTTCAACTTTGACCTGGCGGTGATCGATCTCGGCCTGCCGGGCATGGGCGGTCTCGATCTGATCCGTCAGTTGCGCGCGAACGGCAAGACCTTCCCGATCCTGATCCTCACCGCGCGCGGCAACTGGCAGGACAAGGTCGAAGGCCTCGCTGCCGGCGCCGACGATTACGTGGTCAAACCGTTCCAGTTCGAAGAGCTCGACGCACGCCTGAATGCCTTGTTGCGCCGCTCCAGCGGTTTCACCCAGTCGACCATCGTCGCCGGGCCGCTGCTGCTCGACCTCAATCGCAAACAGGCGACCCTCGATGAGCAGCCGCTGGCACTGACCGCCTACGAGTACCGCATCCTCGAATACCTTATGCGCCATCACCAGCAAGTGGTGCCCAAGGACCGCTTGATGGAGCAGCTCTACCCGGACGACGACGAGCGCGATCCGAATGTCATCGAGGTGCTGGTCGGCCGTCTGCGCCGCAAACTCGAAGGCCCGGCCGGGTTCAAGCCAATCGACACCGTGCGTGGCCTCGGCTATCTGTTCAATGAGCGCTGCACTTGATTCGTTCCCTTCGCGTCCGCTTGATGCTCGCCGCCACGACGTTGGCGGTGTTGTTCATGCTTGCCTTGCTGCCGGCCATGCAAGGCGCCTTCAGCCTTGCATTGCAGGATTCGATCGAGCAGCGGCTGGCCTCGGACGTCACCACGCTGATCTCTGCCGCGCGCATCGAGAACGGTCGGTTGGTGATGCCCAGTCAGTTGCCGGATGAGCGTTTCAACCTCACCGACTTCCGTTTGCTCGGCTACATCTACGACCGCGAAGGGCATCTGGTCTGGCGCTCAAAAGCCACCCAGGAAGAGCAGATCAACTACAAACCGCGTTACGACGGTCTCGGTAACGAGTTCGCGCGGATCCGTGAAACCAACGGGCAGGAATTCTTCGTCTACGACGTGGAAGTGAAATTGCTCGGTGGCAAAAGCGCGGCGTTCAGCATCGTCGCCCTGCAACCGGTGCGCGAGTACGAAACCACCCTCGAAGGCCTGCGCGAGAATCTCTATCTGGGTTTCGGCGCCGCGTTACTCGTGCTGCTGGCGCTGTTGTGGATCGGACTGACCTGGGGCCTGAAAGCCCTGCGCCGGCTCAGTCAGGAACTCGACGAAATCGAAGGCGGCACCCGCGAAAGCCTCACCGAACAACATCCGCGTGAACTGCTGCGCCTGACCGGCTCGCTCAACCGTTTGCTGCACAGCGAGCGCCAGCAGCGCAGCCGTTATCGCGACTCTCTCGATGACCTCGCGCACAGCCTGAAAACCCCGCTGGCGGTGTTGCAGGGCGTCAGCGAGGACATGGCCCAGCGTCCCGAAGAACGCGATCAAGCGTGGGTGCTGCAGAGTCAGATCGAACGCATGAGCCAGCAGATCAGCTATCAACTGCAACGGGCCAGCTTGCGCAAAAGCGGACTGGTGCGCCACCAGGTGCGGCTGCAACCGGTGCTGAAAAGCCTCTGTGACACGCTGGACAAGGTCTATCGCGACAAACGTGTGCGGGTGGCCTTTGATCTGCCCGAGCATTGCTATGTGCCGATTGAGCAGGGTGCGTTGCTGGAGATGATGGGCAACTTGCTGGAGAACGCTTATCGCCTGTGTCTGGGCGAGGTGCGGATCAGTGTGCGCGAGACGCTGGCCGGGGTGGAGTTGTGTGTGGAAGACGACGGCCCCGGTGTGCCGCCCGATCAGCGCGCGCGGATTCTCGAGCGTGGTGAACGCCTGGATGCTCAGCATCCGGGGCAGGGGATCGGGTTGGCGGTGGTTAAGGACATTATTGAAAGCTACAACGCCAAACTCGCGTTGGGCGATTCACCGATGGGTGGGGCGGCGTTCAGGATTCATTTTCCTGCGGTGTGATCGGGAGTTGCCCTCACCCTAACCCTCTCCCAGAGGTAGAGGGGACTGACCGAAGTGTCTTGCGAAAATGATCGACCTGAGGGATTTGAGTCGAATATGGATTCAATAGAGAGCTTGCAGGTCGGCGTATTTCTCAACCATCCCCCAATCAGTCCCCTCTCCCTCCGGGAGAGGGTTAGGGTGAGGGGCTTTTGATTTAGCGCCTCACTGCTCCTGCGCCCGATACGCCCCCGGCGTCAGCCCCGTCCACTTCTTGAACGCCCGATGAAACGCCGACGGTTCGGAAAACCCCAACTGCTCGGCAATCTGCTGCAACGACAGATCTGCGCGTCCCAAATGATAAATGGCGATATCCCGCCGCAGCTGATCCTTCAGTTCCTGAAAACTGGTGCCTTCCTCGCGCAAATGCCGGCGCAGGGTTTGCGGACTGATGTGCAAGTGCGTCGCCACCGCTTCCAGATCCGGCCAGTTCGCACTGTCGCGGCTGAGCAAGCGGCGCAAACGGCTGCTCAGGCTGTCGCCGTCGTCCGGGCGCGAGAGCAGGTCGGCGGGGGAGCGTTCGAGGAAATGTTTGAGCGTGCGTTCATCCTGCAACAGCGGCATAGACAGATAGCGGCTGTGGAATAAAAGGCTGCTTTGATCGGTGCCGAAGGTCAGCGGGCAAGGGAACAGCAGGTCATATTCGGCGCCGTGTTCGGGACGCGGATAGCTGAAAGTGGCCTGTTCGAGGCGAATCCGCTGGCCAATCAGCCAACTCCCCAGACGATGCCAGATCACCAGCAAACTCTCGGTCAGAAAGTGATCCGGATCCCATAACCGTGAATCGTCGAAGCTCAAACGCACCCATTCGTCTTCGCGACGCAGGCTCAGGCGCGGGGCTTCGGGGAATAGGCTATAAAACAATAAACCGCGTTGCAGTGCCTTCTCCAGATTGCGGCAGTGAATCGAGGCGTGACACATCATGGCGAAACTGCCGGGTTTGCTTGGCGCATTACCGAAACCCAGGTATTCGTCATCCAGCGCCAGCCACAGGCCCTGAATCAACCGGGTGAATTGTTCCGGGGCGAGGCGCGCGCGGGGCTCGTCGAGCAATTCCGGGCTGATGCCCAGTTGCAGCAGCAGGCGCGAGTAATCGAAACCCACGCGGCGTGCGCCACCGAGGGCGGCACGGGCGAAATGACTGGCGATGGTGCGTTCGCGCATAAGCGGCAGATCCTTCCTCAGGCGCCGGATGGTAGCCGGCGGCTGGATGCGCCTACAAGGCGGATTTCCGCCAAATTGTAGGACGAGAAGCGGCGAGTTGGCGGAAATCCGCCACACTTGAGTAACCGGATGGTGACATCCATGAACCTGTAATCCCTGATATCAAAAGGCTTGCAGGTAATCGCACCAAAGTGGCACGAGGTTTGCGATACAAGCCACAGAAGCGTGCGTTTGGCCCTGATGGAAAACGCTGCTCCAACAACAAATCCCTCCAGTGCAGGAGGGTTCGCAATTCAGGTTTCGCGGTCAACAGATGGATGTTGCCACGCGAGGCTCTTGAGGAAACCTGCAATGACGACTCGTCAGCCACTGTACAAATCCCTGTATTTACAGGTGATCGTCGCAATCGTTATCGGTATCGCGCTCGGTCACTACTACCCGCAGTTCGGTGTGGCCGTAAAGCCGCTGGGTGACGGGTTCATCAAACTGATCAAAATGATCATCGCCCCCATCATCTTCTGCACCGTGGTCAGCGGCATCGCCGGCATGCAGAACATGAAGTCGGTCGGCAAGACCGGTGGTTACGCACTCCTGTACTTCGAAATCGTTTCGACCATCGCTTTGTTGGTCGGTCTGGTTGTGGTCAACGTTGTGCAACCGGGCGCCGGCATGCACATCGACGTCGCCACTCTTGACGCCTCGAAAGTCGCTTCTTATGTAGCGGCTGGCGCTGACCAGAGCGTTGTCGGCTTCCTGCTCAACGTGATCCCGACCACCATCGTCGGCGCGTTCGCCACCGGTGACATCCTGCAAGTGCTGATGTTCTCGGTGATCTTCGGTTTCGCCCTGCATCGCCTGGGTGCCTACGGCAAGCCGATCCTCGACTTCATCGATCGCTTCGCCCACGTGATGTTCAACATCATCAACATGATCATGAAGCTCGCGCCAATCGGTGCCTTCGGTGCGATGGCGTTCACCATCGGTGCCTATGGTGTGGGTTCGCTGGTGCAGCTGGGTCAACTGATGATCTGCTTCTACATCACCTGCCTGGCGTTCATCCTCATCGTCCTCGGCGCCATCGCGCGCATGCACGGTTTCAGCGTGCTGAAGATGATCCGTTACATCCGTGAAGAGCTGCTGATCGTCCTCGGCACTTCCTCGTCGGAATCGGTACTGCCACGCATGCTGATCAAGATGGAGCGTCTGGGCGCGAAGAAATCGGTAGTGGGTTTGGTGATCCCGACCGGTTACTCGTTCAACCTCGACGGTACCGCGATCTACCTGACCATGGCTGCTGTGTTCATTGCTCAGGCCACTGACACGCACATGGACATCACTCACCAGATCACCCTGCTGGTGGTGTTGCTGCTGTCCTCCAAGGGCGCAGCCGGTGTGACCGGTTCGGGCTTCATCGTGCTGGCCGCAACCCTGTCGGCGGTAGGTCACCTGCCAGTGGCCGGTCTGGCGCTGATTCTCGGTATCGACCGCTTCATGTCCGAAGCCCGCGCACTGACCAACCTGGTCGGTAACGCTGTAGCGACCATCGTGGTTGCCAAGTGGGTCAAGGAACTGGACACCGACGTCCTGGATGCCGAACTGGCTTCGGGTGGTCGCGGTATCGCCGATACCCGTCCGGAAGATGACCTGGGTGTGGCCGAAGGCCCAACGCCTACCAGCGTCAAGTAAACCTCGCTTGAATGAAAGAACCCGCTTCGGCGGGTTTTTTCTTGCCTGCTGTTTGAGCGTAACGGTCACACCCGCTGACATTTCCGGTGATTGCCGTGCGCGGCATCGCTGCCTAGGCTGAGTGCATCGCCCAAGGAGTTCGCCCATGTCCGCACCGCTGGCCTCACTGAAGATCCTCGATTTCTCGACGCTGCTGCCGGGACCATTCGCCTCGTTGTTGCTGGCGGACATGGGCGCTGAAGTGCTGCGCATCGAATCGCCGGCGCGCCTGGATCTGCTGCGGGTGCTGCCGCCGCATGATCGCGGAGTCTCGGCCAGCCACGCCTACCTGAACCGCAACAAGCGCAGTCTGGCGCTGGATCTGAAACAGCCCGCAGCGCTTGAGGTGGTCAAGCAGCTGCTGGCGGATTACGACATCGTCCTTGAGCAGTTTCGCCCCGGTGTGATGGAGCGTCTGGGCCTGGGCTATGAAGCGCTGAAAGCCATCAATCCGAAGCTGATTTACGTGTCGATTACCGGTTACGGCCAGACCGGGCCGTACAAGGATCGCGCCGGGCATGACATCAACTATCTGGCGCTGGCCGGGCTTTCCAGTTATACCGGCCGCGCCGACAGCGGGCCGTTGCCGTTGGGCATGCAGGTGGCGGATATCGCCGGTGGTTCGTTGCACGGGGTGATCGGCTTGTTGGCGGCGGTGATTGCGCGTCAGCAGAGCGGGCAGGGCACCCATCTGGACGTGAGCATGACCGATTGCGCGTTCAGTCTGAATGCCATGGCCGGTGCCGGGTATCTCGCTTGTGGCGAAGAGCCAGGCTGGGAAGACCAGATGCTTAACGGCGGCAGCTTCTACGACTATTACCGATCGCGGGATGGGCGCTGGATGTCGGTGGGCAGTCTGGAACCGGGTTTCATGCAGCAATTGTGTGCGGCGCTGGGCCGGCCGGAGTTGGCGGCGCAGGGCTTGTCGCCCAAGCCTGAGCAGCAGCGGGCGTTGAAATACGCGCTGACGGTCGAGTTCGAAAAGCATGACTTTGCTGAATTGTGCGAGTTGTTTGCCGGGATCGATGCGTGTGTCGAGCCGGTGTTGAACCTGGGCGAGGCGGTGCGCCATCCGCAGTTGCAGGCGCGGGAACTGGTGACGCAGGTGCCGCGTGAGGATGGCACGACGCAGGCGCAGATGGCGTGTCCGTTGAAGTTTTCCGAAACGTTGCCGGCGGCGCGGCATGTCGGGGCGGTGTTGGGGCAGCATACGGATCAGGTGTTGGGGGAGTTGGGGCTTAGTGCCGAGCGGATTGCCGAATTGCGTGCCTCCAAAGTGATTCTCTAGTGCCTGTACCGGCCCCTTCGCGAGCAAGCTCGCTCCCACAGGAGAATGCATTCCAAGGTGGGAGCGAGCTTGCTCGCGAAGAGGCCACAACAGGCAATAGAAGACTGACTATTCGACGCGCATCTCACCACTGAACACCAACGTGCTCCGGCAGCGCCGACACAAATACCGCCGTCCCTGCCGCACCAGACTATGGCGCTGCGCCGAAAACGGAAAATCACTGTCCGCGCAGGGGCATTTGTAGATATAGCGGGTCACGCTGCGGCGCTTGATTGCATAGGTGTGGCAGCGATCCGGCGGCAGTTCGTAAACGCCGCGCATGATCAGTTGCCATTCCTCGCCGTGCGGCTGAATGCGGTCGCCGAACAACTGATGAGCGATCAGGTGCGCGACTTCGTGGGCCACGGTCTGCTTGAGGAAGTGTTCGGCGTTTTCCCGGTACAACTGCGGATTGAAGCGCAGCAGGTTCTCGTGCAAATGCGCGACACCGGCTTTTTGCCCGCGCAGCTTGAGACTGACGACGGGGCGTGGGAAAGAACGTTTGAAAAAGGATTCAGCGAGTTGGTAACAATCTTCGACGCGGGTATTGAGTTGCTCGGGCATGCTTGATGGATCTCCAGAGGCGTCGAGTATGCCGCAACCCTGTGCGCTTGCGAATCGCCAAGCTGCCGAATGGTCATCCTCCAAACGACAAGGCCGCCTTGCGGCGGCCTGTATTCAGCCTTTCGAGTCAGTTCGTATAAACGGGTCCCACGCCCAGCCCCCAGACAATCACGGTGAACGCCATGATGGCCACCAGCACCACCAGACCCACCGCCAGCACCGAGCTGGAAAACAGGAAACCTTCGTCCGACGGAATATTCATGAACGTCGGCAGCCCCACATACAACAGATAAACCGTGTAGCAGATGGCCGCCGTGCCGACGATCATGCCCAGCCACATATGCGGATACAGCGCCGCCAGCCCACCGACGAATAACGGTGTCGCGGTGTAGGTTGCAAACGCGACGCAACGGGCCAGACTCGGGTTGGCGTCGTACGTACGCGCCATCCAGTGCACGAATGCGCCCATGACCGCGACGCCGCCGAGCATTGCCAGGTACGACATGACGGTCATCCAGATCGCGCTTTCGACGGTGAGCATCACCGGCGCGCGGTTGCCGATCACCCAGCCGACCTGCGTGGTGCCGATAAACGCCGAGACAGCGGGGATCGCCGCCAGAATCAGCGTGTGGGTAAGGTACATGTGGCTGATGCTTTCCTCTTGGTCGCCACGGATTTCCTTCCATTCCTGATCGGGGTGGGTAAAAAGTCCCACTACGTGATGGATCATGCCAGTCACTCCTCTTGTTATTGCCATCGCCCCCCAGCGGAGCGCCTACGGGCCAAGGTGGCCGAGCAAATACAGGTCTTCAGATGTGTGCGACCTTATGTCGCAGTATAGAAAGGTCTTACCCGCACAGGTATTAGGGGCTTAGAGCAAATCGCGCTGTAAACAGGGTGGGTAATCGCCTTGGGGTCTGTAAGAAGGCCGTTGTCTCACGACGACAACCTGTGCCCACAACGCCGGGGTTTTTGCGTAAAATGCCGGCCTTTCGTCACACCTCACGGATTTCGCGTCATGGGCACTCTTACGGTCAACCAGAACAAACTGCAAAAGCGCCTGCGCCGTCTGGCCGGCGAAGCGGTCGCCGATTTCAACATGATTGAGGACGGTGACAAGGTCATGGTCTGCCTGTCCGGGGGCAAGGACAGCTACACCATGCTCGACGTACTGCTGCACCTGCAGAAGGTTGCACCGATCAAGTTCGAGATCGTCGCCGTGAACATGGATCAGAAGCAGCCGGGCTTTCCCGAGCATGTGCTGCCGGCCTATCTGAAAGGATTGGGCGTCGAGTACCACATCGTCGAGAAAGACACCTATTCGGTGGTCAAGGAACTGATCCCGGAAGGCAAGACCACTTGCTCGCTGTGCTCGCGCCTGCGTCGCGGCACGCTGTACACCTTTGCCGATGAAATCGGCGCGACCAAAATGGCCCTCGGTCATCACCGTGACGACATTGTCGAGACGTTCTTCCTCAACATGTTCTTCAACGGCTCGCTCAAGGCCATGCCGCCGAAGCTGCGCGCCGATGATGGTCGCAACGTGGTGATCCGCCCGTTGGCGTACTGCAACGAGAAAGACATTCAGGCTTACTCGGATTTGAAAGAATTCCCGATCATCCCGTGCAACCTCTGCGGTTCGCAGGAAAACCTGCAGCGTCAGGTGGTCAAGGAAATGCTGCTGGACTGGGAACGCAAAACCCCGGGCCGAACCGAAAGCATCTTCCGCAGTCTGCAGAACGTGATCCCGTCGCAACTGGCCGACCGCAACCTGTTCGACTTCACCAGCCTGAAGATCGACGAGACCGCGGCTTCGCGCTTCGTCAACGTCGTCAATCTGTAAACCCGATCCATGTGGGAGCGAGCTTGCTCGCGAAGGCGTCGTGTCAGCCGACATCCATGTTGAATGACAGACCGCTTTCGCGAGCAAGCTCGCTCCCACAGTATTTTGTGTTCACAGGTAAAATTTCATTTTCAATTCCCGGGAGAGGGCATGCGCGATTACAAGTGGCTGCACGAATACTGTCTGAACCGCTTCGGTTCGGCGGCTGAACTGGAAGCCCATCTGCCCGTTCCCAAGACCCCGGCGCAACTGCGCAAGATCAGCGACGACCGCTACCTCTCGACCATGGCCCTGCGCGTATTTCGTGCCGGCCTCAAGCACAGTCTGGTCGACGCCAAGTGGCCGGCCTTTGAGGAAGTGTTCTTCAAGTTCGACCCGGAAAAAGTTGTGCTGATGAGCGCCGAACACCTCGAACGTCTGATGCAGGATGCACGGATCATCCGTCATCTCGGCAAACTGAAAAGCGTGCCGCGCAATGCGCAGTTCATTCTGGATGTCGATAAGGAGAAGGGTAGTTTTGGCGCGCTGATCGCCGATTGGCCGGTGACCGATATTGTCGGTTTGTGGACGTACTTGAAAAAGCACGGTCATCAACTCGGCGGGCTGTCGGCGGCACGGTTTTTGCGCATGGTTGGCAAGGATACGTTTGTGCCGAGCTACGACGTGGTTGCGGCGCTGAATGCGCAGAAGATCGTCGACAAGGTGCCGACCAGCCAGCGCGATCTGGCGATTGTGCAGGATGCGTTCAATCAATGGCATGAGCAGAGCGGTGGGCGGGCGATGAGCCAGATTTCGATGATGCTCGCGTACACCGTTAACCATTGAGTCAATCCGATCGTTCCCATGCTCCGCGTGGGAATGCCGCCCGGGACGCTCGGCGTCCCTGAGACGCAGAGCGTCTCTGGATGCATTCCCACGCAGAGCGTGGGAACGATCGAATGCAGGAGCTGCCGAAGGCTGCGATCTTTTTCCATCAGGCGACGGAGATTTCTCCCTCGCCAGCCAGTTTGCGATTCAACTGATAGCGCCAGCGCACATACAACAGCGCCGAGCAGAACACCGCCAGGCTCGCGATCATCTCCAGCACGCCAAACCACTGCCGGCTCGGGTCATACGCCGCCAGTGCGCCCTTGATGAAATACAGATTCACCACAAAGCACATCCACGAATGCCCACGGGCGCTGCCCATGATCATCGCGGGCGCCAGGATGATCCACGGGATCAGCTCGACCAGCAGAATCACCCACGGCCGCGCGCCGTGCAGGTCAGCGAAAACCAGATAGTAGGCTGCGAGCAATCCGCCCAAGGCGAAAAAACTCAGCAGACTGATGATGCGCATTGCCTTGACGCGTGGCTCCAGCCATTCGACGGCGGGCAGGATTTTCGGCTTCTTCGCCACTGTCAGCCCTCCAGTTTCTGCGCAGTCTTGGCCAGGCGCAGACCCAATGCGCGACACAGCGCCACTTCGTGCTGATCGAGACCTTTTTTACCGTCAGCCCCGGCGTGGTGGCTGGCGCCATAAGGCGTGCCGCCGCCCTGGGTTTCCAGTAGCGCCGATTCACTGTACGGCAGGCCGGTGATGAGCATGCCGTGGTGCAGCAGCGGCAGCATCATCGACAACAGTGTGGTTTCCTGGCCGCCGTGCAAACTGGCGGTAGAGGTGAACACGCCGGCCGGTTTGCCGACCAGCGCGCCGGTCAGCCACAGATTGCTGGTGCCATCGAGAAAGTACTTCAGCGGCGCCGCCATGTTGCCGAAACGCGTCGGGCTGCCGAGGGCGAGGCCGGCGCAGTTCTTCAAGTCATCGAGGGTGGCGTAGAGCGCGCCTTCGTCTGGAATGGCTGGAGCCACGGCTTCGCACTCGGTCGAGATCGCCGGCACCGTGCGTAAACGCGCTTCGAGACCGGCCTGCTCGACACCACGGGCAATCTGCCGGGCCATCTCGTTGGTCGAGCCGCTGCGGCTGTAATACAGCACCAGAATGTACGGCGCGCTCACGGCAACAACTCCAGGATATTTTCCGGCGGACGACCGATGACGGCTTTGTTGCCGACTTCAAGAATTGGCCGTTCCATCAATTTTGGATGCTGGGCGATGGCGTCGATCAATTGCGCTTCGCTGAGGCTTTCGTCAGCCAGCTGAAGCATTTTGTATTCATCTTCCCCGGTGCGCAGCAACTGGCGTGCGCTGATCCCGAGCTTGCCGAGCAGGGCCTTGATTTGCGCCGCATTCAGCGGGGTTTCGAGGTAACGCACGACGTTTGGCGTCAGGCCGCGGGCTTCGAGAAGTTCCAGCGCGCCGCGGGATTTCGAGCAGCGCGGATTGTGATAAAGCGTCAGATCGGTCATGGCGGGTCGCTTCTGGCGTAAAGTGGCGGCTATTCTAACTGTGCAGCGCGCAATCCAGAACCTTCGGAGGCAATGGGTCGCAGGCGCCTTCAAATTTTCACAAGGAACATGACATGACACGGCGATTGGCAGCGGCATTGACGATAATCGGGGCGTTGATGCTGGGGGGCTGCGGCAATGATTACGGTATCGACCAGAACGGCCAGAAGGTCGCGTCGGAGCGTTTGGACAAGCAATGGGTAGTGCTCAATTACTGGGCCGAATGGTGCGGCCCGTGCCGGACCGAGATCCCGGAACTCAACCATCTGGCTGATGAACTGAAGAGCAAGAACGTCGGTGTGTTCGGGGTCAATTTCGACAATGTGCAGGGCGTGGAACTGAAAGAGGCGAGCGAGAAGCTGGGCATCAAGTTCACGGTGCTGGCGCAGGATCCGGCGGAGTTGTTCGAATTGCCGCGCAGTGAGGCATTGCCGGTGACGTACATCATCGACAACAAGGGCAAGGTGCGTGAGCAGTTGATGGGGGAGCAGACGGCGGCGGGGGTGATGGCCAAGCTTGAGGCGTTGCAGGCGACCAAATAGCCCTCAAAAGCCCCTCACCCCAGCCCTCTCCCGGAGGGAGAGGGGGCCGACCGAGGTGTCTGGCGAATTACATCGACCTGAGAGATTGAGTCGATTGTGAATTCGCCAAAACCAGATCCAGTCGATTTTGGATTCAGCTACGCACGTTCAAGTCGGCGTACCTCTCCAATATCCCCCAATCAGTCCCCTCTCCCCCTGGGAGAGGGCTAGGGTGAGGGCTTTGGCGGACTAACAAATCAACCTTCTTCCAGCCACCAGCGCAACGGCTTGCCTTCAGCCGGCCAGAAACGCATCTGTTCGATCGGCGAGATGTCCCAGCGCTCGACATGCTCCAGCGCCTGCAGGAAGCGTTGTTCCTGCTCCATCAATGCCGGTGCACAGAGTTTGCGGGTCTTGCCGATCTTGCCGAAAGTCAGCTTGTCACCGTCCAGCGTGTACGGCGCGAACCAATGGTTGCAGCCACCGTTGCCGTAGGCGCGACCATCATCGCCCAGGGTCACGGTCAGGTGGCTGTAATCCATCAACGGCCGCTCACCGATCCACTCGAGAATGTAGCTGCGGTTCTGTTGCAGTTGCACAGGCTCTGCCGCGCAACCCACCAAACCAACACCGACCAACGCGGTCAGGGCAAAGCGTTTCATCACGCAGGCTCCTGGCATTTCGGGCACAGATGTTTGTCGCCAACGGCTTTCCAGCCCAGCTCGGCGATGCGCGCGGTGGCCGCCGGTTTCTCAGCGGCTTTGCCGAGTTTGGCGTCTACAGCGAATTCGAAGCTCAGCTCTTTGGCACAGCTGTCGCAGTTGACCTGCCAGGTGTGGATCGCCAGTTCACCGAACACCGGGCCTGTGGTCATCGCGGTCCATTGGCCCGGCGGATTGATCAGGTGGCGGACGGTTTCAACGGTCAGGCGCATGGACAAGTCCTTGCTGCCTTTGAGGGTGACCAACAGGGCGTCACCGATGCGAATCGAGCCACCATTGCCGGTGACCTGATAGCGGCCCGGAACGAGGGCGCGGCATTCGGTGAGGGTGTGTTGCGGGTTCATCAGGGTGTAGCGGAAATCGTGTTCGACCATGGGTCCTCCAAATATGCGCGACATGCTAGCACGGGCTTGATTGCAGAATGATGCGCGCGTGCGACCTTCGATCCGGTTCAAATGAGGCGACGCTCATGGCAAACTGCCGGCCTCGACTCTGAAGGAACGGAACATGGCGCTGATCGAATGTTATGAATGCAAGAAGAGCATCAGCTCCGAGGCCAACGCGTGCATTCATTGCGGGGCTCCAATGGCGGAGCAAGCAGAACACGCGCAGACCGTAGCGGCGCCTGTTCAGGCATCGACAATCTCGTTCGGCAGCTTGCCGCGCAACAAGTCCGTGCCCGAGGCGATTGCTCCGGCACCCGCACCGCAACCGTTGCCGAAAGTCATGCCGGCCGCCGCGCGGCGTCGGCGCCAGCCGCCCACCGAGCAACCGGTTGCCGAGCAGGCCAATGCCGACGGCAGTCGTCCGGTGGAAGGCTGGCTGAAGATCATGATCTTCCTGCTGCCGATGTTTTTCGTCTGGTTCCTGCTGCGCTACGGCCACTCGATGAAACAGCGCTTTTTTGGCTTCGGCTGGCTGGCGTTGCTGATTCTGGCGTCCTCGCTGTCACCGAAATAAGCTGAAAAGATCTCAGCCCCCGACCTGGTTCTGCGGCGTTCCCGCCGCCCAGGTCGCGATGTTGTGCAAGGTGGTTGTGGCAATTGCGCCCAATGCTTCACGGGTCAAAAAGGCCTGATGCGCGGTAATGATCACGTTCGGAAAGGTCAGCAACCGCGCCAGCACGTCGTCCTGCAAGGGCAGGTCGGAGCGATCCTCGAAAAACAATTGCGCCTCTTCTTCATAGACATCCAGGCCCAGATAGCCGAGTTGGCCGTCCTTCAAGGCGTCAATCAATGCCGGCGTGTCGACCAGACCGCCGCGACCGGTATTGATCAGCATGGCGCCGGCCTGCATGTGCGCCAGTGAATCACGGTTGATCAAGTGTTTGCTCTGCTCGTTGAGTGGGCAGTGCAGGCTGATGATCCGTGACTGCGCGAGCAGTTCCGGCAGGCTCAGATAGCGCGCACCCAGTGCCAGAACATCCGGGTTCGGAAAGGGATCGTAGGCGAGCAGCTCACAACCGAAGCCGTGCATGATCTTGGCGAAGGTCGCGCCGATCTGCCCGGTGCCGACAATCCCCACGGTTTTGCCGACCAGGTCGAAACCGGTCAGGCCGTGCAGGCTGAAATCGCCTTCTCGGGTGCGGTTATAGGCGCGGTGCAGGCGACGGTTGAGCGCCAGGATCAACGCCACGGCATGTTCGGCCACTGCGTGCGGCGAGTAGGCGGGGACGCGCACCACGGCCAGTCCCAGGCGTTTCGCGGCGGGCAGGTCGACGTGGTTGTAACCCGCCGATCGCAGGGCAATCAGGCGTGTGCCGCCAGCGGCCAGACGCTCGAGCACCGGCGCGCTGAGGTCATCATTGATGAAGGCGCAGACCACTTGATGTTTGTCGGCCAGCGCCGCCGTATCGAGGCTGAGCCGCGCTGGTTGAAACTGCAGCTCGATACCCGCCGGGCAATCGGCGGCGAGGAAGCTGTCGCGGTCGTAGGTCTGGCTACTGAAAACGAGCGTGCGCATGGAATCCTCCTGGAACATCGACACGGATTGAATCACCCGAGCTCATTTTAGCGGTGCTGGCGTTGATCGACATTGCCGTGGATCAGGCGCTGATCTTCGCTTGCGCCGCGAGCCGATTGATCGCGCGCTCCAGTTCTTCCAGCGCTGCCACGGCCTTGGGGTCGTCCTGCTTGAGCAGGGTTTCGCTGCGCTGGCAGGCCGCACGCAATTGCGGTACGCCGCAATAACGGGTGGCACCGTGCAGGCGATGGACACGTTCGATCAATGCGTTCTGGTCGCGGTTTTCGCACGCCGTGCGAATGGCCTCGCGGTCGGCTTCCAGGGAGGCGAGCAGCATGGCCAACATGTCCGCCGCCAGATCAGCCTTGCCAGCGGCCAGGCGCAAACCTTCTTCGTGATCGAGCACTGGCAGTTCATTATTGCCCGCCGCACTGTCGCTGATCCGCTCCGGCCCTTGATTGCGCAAGGCCAGGCCGGTCCATTTCAGCACCACCTGCGCCAGTTGCCGCTCGCTGATCGGTTTGGTCAGGTAGTCGTCCATGCCGCTTTGCAGCAGCGCGCGTTTTTCGTTGGCCATGGCGTGGGCGGTGAGGGCGACGATCGGCAGCGGCGTGCAGTGCCGCTCGCTTTCCCACTGGCGAATGGTTTCGGTGCTCTGGCGACCGTCCATGCCCGGCATCTGCACATCCATCAGCACCAGATCGAAGGACTCGCTCTGTACCGCTTTGACCGCCGCATAGCCGCTTTCCACCGCGAGCACCTTGGCGCCCATGTCTTCGAGCAGGGTCTGCACCAGCAGCAGGTTGGCCGGATTGTCGTCGACACAGAGCACTTTCGGCGCGCGGCTCGACAACGGTTCCCCCGGCTCATTGCGTGGCTGGCGCGGGTTGACCAGATCGGCCAAGGCCCGGCGCAATTTGCGTGTGCAGGCCGGTTTCGCTTGCAACTGACTGTGCGGGTTGGGCACCGACAGATGGAACAGTGTCTGTTCGGTGGTCGGGCACAGCACCAGTACTTTGCAGCCGAGGTGTTCGAGGTCCCAGATGTGCTGATTCAAACGCTCGGGCAGCATGTCGTTGCTGGTGATGCCGATGACCGCCAGATCAATCGCCTGATCGGTCTGGTGGGCGCCGGTGACACCGTTGGTCAGCGTTTCGAGGGTGTTGAACGGCGTGACATCGAGGCCACAGTCTTCCAGTTGATGCTGCAGGGCCTGCCGCGCCAGTTCGTGATTTTCCAGCACCGCCACGCGGCGCCCGAGCAACGGCGCGGCCGGCAAGTCTTCGGCGTCGTCACGGGTTTTCGGCAGGCTCAGGCTGATCCAGAATTCCGAGCCTTCGCCCGGCGTGCTGTCGACGCCGATTTCGCCGCCCATCTGTTCGATCAGGCGTTTGGAAATCACCAGCCCCAGACCGGTGCCACCCGGCTGGCGCGACAGCGAGTTGTCGGCCTGACTGAACGCCTGGAACAACGCGCGCACGTCCTGATTCGACAGGCCGATGCCGGTGTCCTGAATGCTGATGCGCAGTTGCACGCTGTCTTCGTGTTCCTCTTCCAGCATCGCCCGGGCAACGATAGTGCCTTCACGGGTGAACTTGATCGCGTTGCTGACCAGGTTGGTGAGGATCTGTTTGAGGCGCAGCGGGTCACCGACCAGCGACAGCGGCGTGTCGCGATACACCAGGCTCACCAGCTCAAGCTGCTTGGCGTGCGCGGCGGGGGCGAGGATGGTCAGGGTGTCCTGCAACAGGTCGCGCAGGTTGAACGGAATATGGTCGAGCACCAGTTTGCCGGCCTCGATTTTCGAGAAGTCGAGGATCTCGTTGATGATCCCCAGCAGGCTGTCGGCGGACTTTTCGATGGTGCCCAGATAATCGAGCTGGCGCGGGGTCAGTTCGCTTTTCTGCAACAGATGGGTGAAACCGAGAATGCCGTTGAGCGGCGTGCGGATCTCGTGGCTCATGTTGGCGAGGAATTCGGACTTGATCCGGCTGGCCTCCAGCGCTTCTTTGCGCGCCAGGTCCAGTTCGATGTTCTGGATCTCGATGGTTTCCAGGTTCTGGCGCACGTCTTCGGTAGCCTGATCGACACTGTGTTGCAACTCTTCGCGGGCGTTTTGCAGGGTGCCGGCCATGCGATTGATGCCGGAAGCGAGTTCATCCAGTTCCTGACTGCCGAGCGGCGGCAAACGCGTTTCCAGATGGCCGTCCTTGAGTTGCGCGACGGCTTGTTTGATCTGACTCAGCGGGCGGTTGATCGTGCGGCCCATGCGCAACGCCAAGAGCGCCGCACCCGCCAGACCGGCGGCAATCAGCAGCAGGCTGGCAAACAGGCTGCGATAACCGCGCAGCAACATGCCGTTGTGCGACAGTTCCAGTTCGACCCAGCCGAGCAAGCGATCGGACTCTTGCGGGATCAGTTCGCCGGCGAGGTTGCGATGCTTGCCGAACACCGGCATCAAGTAGCGGGTCGCGTCATTGCCGCTGCGCCGTTGCAAATGCGCGCTGTCACCGCTGGGCGCCTGATTGAGCATGGTCGGTCCGGCGTGGGCCAGGGGGGAGCGATCCGGGGCGAGGAAGGTCACCGCGCGCACGTCCGGTTGTTCAAGGGACTGAGTGGCGATGCGCTCCAGCAGATCGCTGTTGCCGTGCCCCATGGCGGGGGCCACCAGCGGCGCCAGTTGCTCGGCGATCATTTCGCCGCGTTGCATCAATTGGCTCTGCAAGTCGGACTGCTGCGTCCAGGTGAAATAACCACCCAGCACCAGCGCCATGAGGCTGGTCGGCAACAAGGTCAGCAGCAACACGCGACCTTTGATTCCCAGTTTCTTGAGCACGCCTATCTCCTGCATCCCGCTGATCTGTTGACTCATGCGTGCATCCGGCACGCGGCATGGGCGCAGTGTAGCGATTTGCTCGCAGGCAATCTCCGGAAAAATACAGTTGGGAAAGGGCAGGGCGTCGCTGCTCGTTTGTCCGTTGGGTCAACCTTGGGTTGCCCGATCCCCGGCAATCTTGAATAATCACTCTCAACTGAGAATTACTTGCAGATACTCATGACTCCTGTTTCCGCTGGCCAGCCACGCATTCTTTCCATCGAAGACGATCCGGTGCTCGGCGCCTATGTTCACGAACATCTGGGCCGCAGCGGCTTTCAGGTGACCTGGTGCCAGAACGGCCAGGAAGGCCTGAGCATCGCCAGACGCCAGCCATTCGATGTGGTGCTGATGGACATTCTATTGCCGGGTCTGGACGGTTTGAATGTGTTGACGCAATTGCGCCAGAGCCATTCGACGCCGGTGCTGCTGATGTCGGCCCTCGGTGCCGAGGCGGATCGCATCAGCGGTTTCCGTCTGGGCGCCGATGACTATTTGCCTAAACCATTCAGCATGGCCGAATTGCATGTGCGCATCGAAGCGATCCTGCGTCGGGTCGCGCTGGATCGGCGCCCGGCCGTGCACGCGGTGCCAGTGGCGGCCGGTACGCTGCGATTCGATGACGAACAGTGCGATGTGTTTTTCCGCGAGCAACCCGCCGGGCTGACCCGCAGCGAATTCCGCTTGCTGGAAACCCTCAACCGCAATGATGAGGAAGTGCTGAGCAAAGCCTTCCTTTATCAGCACGTGCTGCAACGCGGCTACGCGGCGCACGATCGCAGCCTCGACATGCACATCAGCCAGATCCGCCGCAAACTCAAAGCCATCGGTTACACCGAGCGGGAAGTGCGTACGGTCTGGGGCAAGGGTTACGTGTTGAGCGCCGCCGATGAAACGCTCTGAACTGCCGGGGCGGCATTCACTGTTCTGGAAACTGGCGTTTCTGCTGGTCGCATTTTGTCTGCTGATGATCTGGCTGAGCTGGTCATGGGGCCGCTACATGGAGGAGCGCAACCAGTTCCTCTCCGACGAGGCACGCGGCACCCTTTCACGTTATGCGCTGCAAGCCGAGCAAGCGTGGCAGCACGGCGGACGCAGCGGGGTCGATGACTGGTTGCAGAGCATGGAGTTGCGTGAAGCCAGTTGGGTCGGCGTCATCGGCGGCAACTTGCAGTCGCTGAGCAGCGATCCGCTGAATGAGCAGGAAATCCAGCACCTGACGTTCTTGCGTGGTCTCGATTGGCCGATTCACAAACAGGGCCGACCGTGGCTGCGTGTGCCGTTTCCCAAAGAACCGTCCGCCGGCAGCCTGGTGATCGAGTTGCCCGAGCGATTCCTGCCGGGCAAATATCGCGTGTTCTGGCGCGTCATCACCAACGGCGTGATTCCGGGGTTGTTCACTTTGCTGCTATGCGTCGGTCTATACCGTTTGCTGGTGGTGCCGCTGAATAACCTGCGCGAACAGGCCAACGCCTGGCGCGCCGATCAATTGAATGTGCGCCTGTCGAGCGGCATCACCCAGCGCCCGGATGAACTCGGCGAGCTGGCGCGAGCGTTCGACTCGATGTCCGAGCGCCTGCAATCGACCGTCGCCCTGCAACAGCAATTGCTGCGTGATCTGTCCCACGAATTGCGCACGCCGCTGAGCCGACTGCGCGTCGCCAGCGAGAGCGAGCAGGATTTAGTGCAGCTACGCGAACGTATCGGTCGCGAAGTCGACGGTATGCAAAGACTGGTCGAAGACACCCTGCAACTGGCCTGGCTCGATACCGAGCGCTCGCCATTGCCCGACGAGGCGATTCAGATCCAGGCGCTGTGGGAAATGCTCACCGACAATGCCTGTTATGAAAGCGGCTGGCCGAGTCTGCAATTGCAGTGCGCGGTCGAGTCCTCATGCTGGGTGCGCGGCAACCTGAATACGCTGGCGCAGGCGCTGGAGAACATTCTGCGTAACGCGATTCGGCATTCGCCGGCGGGCGGGATCGTGCGTCTTGATGGACGGCGCGATGGCGATTTCTGGCATCTGTGGCTGGAAGATCAGGGCGGTGGCGTAGCGGAAGGGGACCTGGAGCGGATCTTCTCACCGTTCACCCGACTGGATGGCTCGCGGCCCGGGGACGGTGGTTTTGGCTTGGGGCTGAGCATCGCGCGCAATGCCGTGCAGCGTCAGGGCGGAAGTATTTGGGCGGAGAATAGCGGGGCGGGGTTGCGGCTGAATTTGCGCTTGGTGGCGGATGACGGTGTTGCGCCGACTGACGCCTTCGCGAGCAGGCTCGCTCCCACATTGGAACTCGGTTCGCCGCAGATCGTGTGAGTGCCTCAGCGCTTCTGGAGTGAGCCTGCTCGCGATGTAGTTCATTCGGGTGGCCAGTCCTCCGGTTTTGCGGGAGCGCTCGCCTTTTTTTGTACGACATTTCCCAAGCTGCATCAGCGGTCATTTTCAGCGTCCTGAAGGGTTTAGGCTCGTGCTTCCCCTGATCTTCAAGGAATTGCGCATGACTATATCCAGCGTTACTGGCAGCCCGGATGGCGAGCGTTTCAACGAAGTGCTCGCGCTGATTCACAGTTCCAGACATAAGGCCATGCAGGCCGTCAATACACAGTTGATTGAGCTTTATTGGCAGGTGGGGGCACATATCAGTCGTAAGATTGAGCAGGCGGAGTGGGGCGATTCGGTCATAACTCAACTGGCCGCACATCTGGCGTATACCCAACCGGGCTTGCGTGGGTTCACCCGACCAAATCTGTTCCGAATGCGCCAGTTTTATGAAACCTATCGGGACGATCCAATTGTCTCACCACTGGTGAGACAATTGCCGTGGACTCATAATATGATCATTTTGAGCCAAAGCAAACACCCGGAAGAGCGTGGGTTCTACCTGCGAATGGCCATTCAGGAAAAGTGGTCGAAGCGCGAATTGGAGCGCCAATTCAAAGCAGCTTTGTTTGAGCGAAGCGTCACCGACCCGGCAAAAGCCTCCGCCGCACTGAAACAAAATCATCCCGATGCTCTCGAGATATTCCGCGATTCCTACATGGTCGAATTTCTCGATCTGCCCGGCGCTCATTCTGAAACCGATCTGCACCAAGGTCTGCTATCTCGCCTCAAGGAATTCCTGATCGAACTTGGTCGCGACTTCTGCTTTGTCGGTTCCGAATATCCGCTGCAAGTCGGCGGTCGGGATTTCTCTCTCGACCTTCTGTTCTTCCACCAAGGACTCAACTGCCTTGTAGCCATTGAACTCAAGGTCGGCCGTTTTGAGCCGGAATACCTCGGCAAACTGGATTTCTATCTGGAGGCGCTGGATCGCAATGTCCGCAAGCCTCACGAAAATCCGGCCATCGGTGTCCTGCTGTGTGCAAGCAAGGAAGATGAGGTCGTCGAGTACGCCCTCAATCGCAGTCTCTCGCCCGCATTGATAGCGGAATATCAAACCTGTTTGCCGGATAAACAATTGCTGCAAGCCAAGTTGCATGAGTTTTATGCACTGGATACGGCGTACACAGAAAATAGCGAGTAACGACTGCTTATTCCCATAAACCATAAGCACCGCACTTTGCGTGATATGGCCTGCGCGGGTTTGCCGGTATGATAGGCGCCCCCGCACGTCTGGATTGCGAATACGCCATGACCTTGCAGTACCCAACCATCGCCGATTGCGTCGGCAACACGCCGCTGGTGCGTTTGCAGCGCCTGCCCGGTGCTACCAGCAACACCCTATTGCTCAAGCTCGAAGGGAATAACCCGGCGGGTTCGGTCAAGGACCGTCCGGCGTTGTCGATGATCACTCGCGCCGAGTTGCGCGGGCAGATCCACGCCGGCGATACGCTGATCGAAGCGACCTCGGGTAACACCGGGATCGCGCTGGCCATGGCCGCCGCGATCAAGGGTTATAAAATGATCCTGATCATGCCGGACAACTCCAGCGCCGAGCGCAAAGCGGCAATGACCGCGTACGGTGCCGAGCTGATTCTGGTCAGCCAGGAAGAAGGCATGGAAGGCGCCCGCGACCTCGCCCAGCGGATGGAAGCCGAAGGCCGTGGCAAGGTGCTCGATCAGTTCGCCAATGGCGACAATCCTGAGGCGCACTACACCACCACCGGCCCGGAAATCTGGCGTCAGACCCAGGGCACCATCACCCATTTCGTCAGTTCGATGGGCACCACCGGCACCATCATGGGCGTGTCGCGCTACTTGAAAGAGCAGAGCGACAGCGTGCAGATCGTTGGTCTGCAACCGATGGAAGGCTCGGCCATTCCCGGTATTCGCCGCTGGCCGCAGGAATACCTGCCGAAGATCTATCAGGCTGATCGTGTTGATCGCATCGTCGACATGGCGCAAAGCGAGGCCGAAGACGTCACCCGGCGTCTGGCTCGCGAAGAAGGCATCTTCTGCGGCGTGTCCTCGGGCGGTGCGGTGGCAGCGATGCTGCGCCTGTCCAAAGAAGTTGAAAACGCGGTGATCGTCGCGATCATCTGCGACCGTGGCGACCGTTACCTGTCGACCGGCATTTTCGACGCGCCCAACTGATGGCCAAGCACGAGAGAGGCCTGCGCTTCCAGCCCACCGGCGGCAGCAAGGCCGTGCAAATCCCGACCGGCAAAAAGCAGCGTTTGAGCATCGAGCGCCTGGCCAATGACGGTCGCGGTATCGCGTTTTTCGAAGGCAAAACCTGGTTCGTCCTCGGCGCCCTCGCCGGTGAAGAGGTCGAAGCGCGGGTGCTTGGCGCTCACGGCAAAGTGGTCGAAGCGCGCACCGAGCGCGTGTTCAAGGCCAGCGAATTGCGTCGCCCGGCACCGTGTCAGCACGCCGGCCGTTGCGGCGGTTGCAGCGTCCAGCATTTGCCCCACGGCGAACAGCTTGCCCTGAAACAGCGCATGCTCGCCGAGCAATTGTCGCGTGTGGCCGGTGTCGAACCTGAAGAGTGGGCAGCGCCGCTGACCGGTCCCGAATTCGGCTATCGCCGTCGCGCCCGCATCGCGGTGCGCTGGGACATGAAAGCGAAGAAACTCGAAGTCGGTTTCCGTGCCGCTGGCAGCCAGGACATTGTCGCGATCAGCGAATGCCCGGTGCTGGTACAGCCCTTGCAACCGATCATGACCCGTTTGCCGGAGATGCTTCGTCGTTTGAGCAAACCGCAAGCGTTGGGTCACGTCGAGTTGTTCAGTGGTTCTTCACTGGCGGTGTTGCTGCGGCACATGGCGCCGTTGTCCGAGGCGGATCTGACCATCCTCAAGGACTTCTGCCAGTTCCATCAAGCGCAGTTGTGGCTGCATGGCGAAGGCGAGCCGCAACCGGTCGATGCGACCCAGTCGCTGGGCTATCGCCTGGAGCAGTGGAATTTGAATCTGGCTTATCGGCCGGGTGACTTTATTCAGGTCAACGCTGGCGTCAACGAAGCGATGGTGGCGCAGGCGCTGGACTGGTTGAAACCGGGTAGCGATGAACGCGTGCTGGACCTGTTCTGCGGCCTGGGCAACTTTGCCTTGCCGTTGGCCAAGGCCGTGCGCGAAGTCGTCGCGGTCGAAGGCGTGCAGACCATGGTCGATCGCGCCGAAGCCAACGCCGCTAGTAACAATTTGCATAACACAAAGTTTTTTCAAGCCGATTTATCCCAGCCTTTGACCGATGCCCAGTGGATCGGAAACGGCTTTTCTGCGGTACTCTTGGACCCACCGCGTGACGGTGCTTTCGAGGTGGTTCGCAAGCTGGCGACCCTGGGTGCCAAACGGTTGGTGTATGTGTCGTGCAACCCTGCAACTCTGGCGCGCGACACGGTCGAATTGATCAAGCAGGGCTACCGGTTAAAACGTGCCGGGATTCTCGATATGTTTCCTCAGACGGCACATGTCGAGGCCATGGCGTTATTTGAAGCGAGCCAGGATGGCTCGTCTGAATCCGTCTGATCTGTCCGCGCAGCGCTCGCTTTAGCCCCGCGAGCGCAAACGGGCAATAAGGATCAGCGATTTGACGCATTGAATCTGCGTCGTAGGGAAGGTAAAGCAGCATGGTACAGGTGAGAGCACACCAGCCGATCAACACTGACGGCAGTATCAATCTCGAGGCTTGGCTCGATCACGCGGTCAGTGTCGATCTGGCACTGGATCGCGAAGCCTTGAAGGAAGCCTGCGAGTTCGCTCGTGAGGCCGAACAACAGTCCAATGCCAAGAAGAATCTGTGGGCCGAAGGCTCCGGCAGTTTCAGTACGGGCCTGGAAATCGCCGAGATTCTCGCCGACCTCAAGCTCGACCAGGATTCGCTGGTCGCGGCGGTCCTGTATCGCGGCGTGCGCGAAGGCCAGATCGAACTCGCGGCCGTCGGCCAGCGCTTCGGTCCGGTGGTGGCCAAGCTGATCGACGGCGTGCAGCGCATGGCGGCCATCAGCGCCAGCCTCAGCCCGCGGCAGTCGATGGTCATGGGCACGCAAGGGCAGGTGGAAAACCTGCGCAAAATGCTCGTCGCCATGGTCGACGACGTGCGTGTTGCGTTGATCAAACTGGCCGAACGTACCTGCGCGATTCGTGCGGTGAAAACCGCCGACGATGAAAAGCGTAACCGGGTCGCCCGCGAAGTTTTCGACATCTATGCGCCGCTCGCGCACCGACTCGGTATCGGTCATATCAAATGGGAACTGGAGGATTTGTCCTTCCGTTATCTCGAGCCTGATCAATACAAGCAGATCGCCAAGTTGCTTCACGAGCGACGGCTTGATCGTGAGCGTTTCATCGCCGACGTGATGACCCAGCTCAAGGATGAATTGCAGGCCACCGGCGTCGATGCCGACATCAGCGGCCGGGCCAAACACATCTATTCGATCTGGCGCAAAATGCAGCGCAAGGGTCTGGAATTCAGCCAGATCTACGACGTGCGTGCGGTGCGTGTGCTGGTGCCGGAAATGCGCGACTGCTACACCGCGTTGGGTATCGTCCACACCTTGTGGCGACACATCCCGAAAGAATTCGACGACTACATCGCCAACCCGAAAGAGAACGGCTACCGCTCGCTGCACACGGCGGTGATCGGCCCTGAGGGTAAAGTGCTTGAGGTGCAGATCCGTACGCACTCGATGCACGAAGAAGCCGAACTCGGCGTCTGCGCGCACTGGCGCTACAAGGGCACCGACGTCAAATCCGGTTCGAACCACTACGAAGAGAAAATCTCCTGGCTGCGTCAGGTCCTCGAGTGGCACGAAGAACTGGGCGACATTGGTGGTCTGGCCGAACAGTTGCGCGTCGATATCGAACCGGACCGGGTGTACATCTTCACCCCCGACGGTCACGCCATCGACTTGCCGAAGGGTGCAACGCCGCTGGACTTCGCCTATCGCGTGCACACCGAAATCGGTCACAACTGCCGTGGCGCGAAGATCAATGGGCGCATTGTGCCGCTCAACTACAGCCTGCAGACCGGTGAACAGGTCGAGATCATCACCAGCAAGCACGGCACGCCGAGCCGCGACTGGCTGAACTCGAACCTCGGTTACGTCACCACCTCGCGGGCGCGGGCGAAAATCGTTCACTGGTTCAAATTGCAGGCGCGCGACCAGAACGTTGCCGCCGGTAAAACCCTGATCGAGCGTGAACTGACGCGCCTCGGTCTGCCAGCGGTGGACTTCGACAAGCTGGCCGACAAGGCCAACATGAAAACCGCCGAAGACATGTTCGCCGCCCTTGGTGCCGGCGACCTGCGTCTGGCGCAACTGGTCAACCTTGCGCAGCAACTGGTCGAGCCGGAACGCGGCAATGAACAGCTGGAACTGATTCCGCGCAAAGCCACCGGCTACAAACCGGGCAAGCGCGGCGACATTCAGATCCAGGGCGTCGGCAACCTGATGACGCAGATGGCCGGCTGCTGCCAGCCGCTGCCGGGCGACGCGATTGTCGGTTACATCACTCAGGGCCGTGGCGTGAGCATTCACCGTCAGGACTGCGCCTCGGTGTTGCAGCTGGGCGGGCGCGAGCCAGAGCGGATCATTCAGGTCAGCTGGGGCCCGGTGCCGGTGCTCACCTATCCGGTCGACATCGTCATCCGCGCCTACGACCGTTCCGGTCTGCTGCGTGATGTTTCGCAGGTGCTGCTCAACGAGCGCATCAACGTGCTGGCGGTCAACACCCGCTCGAACAAAGAGGACAACACCGCGCTGATGTCGCTGACCATCGAGATCCCGGGTCTGGATGCGCTGGGGCGGTTGCTCGGGCGGATTTCGCAGTTGCCGAACATCATCGAAACGCGGCGTAACCGTACCCCTTGAAGATGACTTCGATTGATCGTTCCCACGCTCCGCGTGGGAATGCCTCTAGGGACGCTCTGCGTCCAGTGACGCGGAGCGTCACGGGCTGCATTCCCACGCAGAGCGTGGGAACGATCAAGATCGCAGAAAGGGTTGAGTGAGATTTTGTATGTACAGCCTTGAAGACCTGCTCCACCTGATGAACAGTCTGCGCGATCCGCAGTACGGTTGCCCGTGGGACATCAAGCAAACCTACGCGACCATCGTCCCGCACACCCTCGAAGAAGCCTACGAAGTGGCCGACGCCATCGAGCGTGGCGACTTCGATCATTTGCAGGGCGAGCTCGGCGATCTGCTGTTTCAGGTCGTCTATTACAGCCAGTTGGCCAAGGAAGAAGGGCGCTTCGAATTCGCCGGCGTGATCGACAGCATCACCCGCAAGCTGATCCGCCGTCATCCCCACGTGTTCCCCACCGGCGATCTCTACGCGCCGCTGGATGTGCCACGCCTGAGCGAAGAACAGGTCAAGCAGCGCTGGGAAGCGATCAAAGCCGAAGAACGCGCCGAGAAATCCACAGCGCCCGAGCAACTGTCACTGCTCGACGATGTGCCGGCGACGCTGCCGGCCTTGTCGCGTTCGGCCAAATTACAGAAGCGCGCCGGGCAGGTCGGTTTCGACTGGCCGGACGCCTTGCCGGTGCTCGACAAGGTCCGCGAAGAACTCGATGAAGTCCTCGAAGCCATGTCGGAAAACGATCCCGTCGCCGTGGCTGACGAGATCGGCGACCTGCTGTTTTCCGTGGTCAATCTGGCCCGGCATCTGAAGGTTGACCCGGAAACCGCGCTGCGTGGCGCCAACGGCAAGTTCGAAAGACGTTTCCGATTTATCGAACAGGCATTGCGCGACACCCACCGTCCCATAGAAGATTGCACCCTCGAAGAGTTGGACGCCCTGTGGGGTGAAGCCAAACGCCAGGAAAAGAATGCGCCCAGCTGCGGCTGAGCAACTGCCCAAGTGAGTAAGCCCCATGAGTATTTCCCTTCGCGACCAGTTGCTCAAAGCAGGCCTGGTCAACCAAAAGCAGGCCAAGCAGGTCAGCAAGGACAAGCAGAAGCAGCAGCGTCTGGCCCACAAAGGTCAGATCGAGCTGGATGACTCGCAGCAGCGTGCAGCCCAGGAAGCCATGGCCGAGAAGGTCAAGCGTGACCAGGAACTGAACCGTCAGCAGAAAGAGAAAGCCGAAGCCAAGGCGCGTGCCGCTCAGGTCAAGCAACTGATCGAAGTCTCGCGTCTGCCGAAGCTGACCACCGAGGACTACTACAACTTCGTCGACGACAAGAAGGTCAAGCGCATCTCGGTCAATACGCTGATGCGCAACAAGCTCAGCAGCGGTTCGCTGGCGATCGTGCACCATGCCGGCGGCTACGAAGTGATCCCGCGTGAAGCGGCCCTGAAGATCCAGGAGCGCGATCCACAGCGCATCGTCCAGCTCAACGTGCAGACCGAAGAGGTCAGCACCGAGGACGATCCGTACGCGGCGTATCAGATCCCTGATGACCTGATGTGGTAAATCGATAAAGCTGTAACAACGACAAACCCCGCTCATGGCGGGGTTTGTCGTTATCAATGCTGTGGTTGAATCAGGCGGATTTCAGATCCCGTTGCTGTTCTTGCACTTCCAGTTCGGCCTTGTAGTTGTGGGCATCGATCTCGTTGTGGAACATGCCGACCAGCAAGTCTTGTTGATGCACGTCCCAGATGCGGATACCGGCGGCTACGCCTTCGTGGGACATGTGTGAATCGTCGCGTTCAGTTACTTTTACAGTCATCTGCTAGCTCCAAATCTCAAGTTATCTGCAGCAAGGCGTGTGCAGGACTCTGTTATATGATTTGTTAGCTTGCTAAGTAAACGGCTGATTTGTGCAAGGTGTTGTTGCGTTTTTTGCAACAGTGCTGCAGCCCGCGTAATCCGCGACATTCGGTCGCAGGGCGCAAAGTTTCATGACAGAAGTTTCATCTCCAGAGCGCTCTGGACCCTGTCTTTGATCGTTCCCACGCTCCGCGTGGGAATGCCTCTGGGGACGCTCCGCGTCCAGTGACGCGGAGCGTCACGGGCTGCGTTCCCACGCAGAGCGTGGGAACGATCAACAACACGGACCGGTAGTGTCCCGGCTAATTTCTGCAGGCGAAAAAAAACGCCCCGAACCAGTCGGGGCGTTTTTATGTGTGGCTCAGCAGCGGGGAATTACTTGCCTTCCCAGCGCTTCAGTACCAGCGTGGCGTTGGTGCCGCCGAAGCCAAAGCTGTTGCTCATCACGGTATTGATAGTGGCGTTCTCGCGGGTCTTGGTCAGCACCGGCAGATCGGCCACTTCAGGATCCAGCTCGTCGATGTTGGCGGAACCGGCAATGAAGTTGCCTTCCATCATCAGCATGCAGTAGATCGCTTCGTGAACGCCGGCAGCGCCCAGGGAGTGACCGGACAGGCTCTTGGTCGAGCTGATCGCAGGTGCCTTGTCGCCGAACACTTCACGCACACCTTTCATTTCTGCAACGTCGCCGACCGGGGTCGAAGTGCCGTGGGTGTTCAGGTAGTCGATCGGGGTATCAACGGTGGACATCGCCATCTGCATGCAGCGGATCGCGCCTTCGCCACTCGGGGCAACCATGTCGTAGCCGTCGGACGTCGCGCCGTAGCCAACGATTTCGGCGTAGATCTTGGCGCCACGGGCCAGCGCGTGTTCCAGCTCTTCAACCACGACCATGCCGCCACCGCCAGCGATGACGAAGCCGTCACGGTCTTTGTCGTAGGCTCGGGAAGCTTGTTCCGGGGTGTCGTTACGCTTGCTGGACAGAGCGCCCATCGCGTCGAACAGGAACGACTGGCTCCAGTGCTCTTCTTCACCACCACCGGCGAAAACGATGTCCTGCTTGCCCATCTGGATCTGTTCCATGGCGGTACCGATGCAGTGAGCACTGGTGGCGCAGGCAGAAGCGATGGAGTAGTTCAGGCCCTTGATCTTGAATGGCGTGGCCAGGCAAGCGGAAACGGTGCTGCTCATGGTCCGCGTTACACGGTACGGGCCAACACGCTTCACGCCTTTCTCGCGCAGGATGTCCAGCGCTTCCATCTGGTTCAGCGTGGAAGCACCGCCGGAGCCCGCCACCAGGCCGGTACGCGGGTTGGACACTTGCTCTTCGGTCAGGCCGGAGTCAGCAATGGCGTCTTTCATGGCCAGGTAGGCGTAAGCCGCTGCGTGGCCGACGAAGCGATAGATCTTGCGATCGATCAGCTCTTCAAGGTTGAGGTCGATGGAGCCGGAAACCTGGCTACGCAGACCCATTTCGGCATATTCCGGGTTGAACCGGATGCCAGGGCGGCTTGCACGCAGGTTAGCGGAGACGGTCTCTTTGTCATTGCCCAGGCACGAAACAATGCCCAGACCAGTGATAACGACGCGGCGCATGCGAATAACCCTTAGAAGTTGTCAGTGGAGGTGAACACGCCGACGCGAAGGCCTTCGGCGGTGTAGATTTCGCGACCGTCGACAGTCACCGAACCATCGGCGATGGCCAGGTTCAGCTTGCCCTTGAGGACGCGTTTGATATGAATGTTGTAGGTGACTTTCTTGGCGGTCGGCAGGACCTGACCGAAGAACTTCACTTCGCCCGAACCCAGCGCACGGCCACGGCCCGGCAGGCCTTGCCAGCCCAGGAAGAAACCGACCAGTTGCCACATGGCGTCCAGACCCAGGCAGCCCGGCATCACCGGATCGCCTTCGAAGTGGCACGCGAAGAACCACAGATCAGGGTTGATATCCAGCTCGGCGACCAATTCACCTTTGCCGTACTTGCCGCCTTCTTCGCTGATCAGGGTGATGCGATCGACCATCAGCATGTTCGGGGCGGGCAGTTGCGCGTTACCTGGGCCGAACAGCTCACCGCGACTGCAGCGCAGCAGATCTTCCCGAGTAAAGGCGTTTTGTTTGGTCATGCGAGCTCCTCAATAATCCCATGCGGCAGGTGGGGCAAATCTTCCCGACCGTTCGAAGCGTTCATGCCTCGAACCGGCAGCCTACTCATAGACTATTGCGTTGTGGTGAAAGTCACAGCACCAAGGACATGAATGTACACTTGTGCACTGAAATTTTTATTCAAGCCCCTTTTGAGGCTCGTTCGGGTGCCTAAGACTGCCGCACTTTCGCTTTTCACGCCAGTCGCAGATGGTCGAAAGGCCCACACTACGACACCCAGCGCTGCAGAATCTGCTGCAGATCATTACGTTTGAACGGCTTCGCCAGATAATCGTTCATGCCCGCCGACAGGCAGGTTTCGCGGTCGCCCTGCAAGGCGTTGGCCGTCAGCGCGATGATCGGTACGTCACTGCGTCCGGGCAGAAGCCGTATCTGCCGGGTAGCCTCGTAGCCATCGATGATCGGCAAACGGCAATCCATCAGAATCACTTCAAAGTCGCTGCCCTCGGCACTGCGCACGGCCTGCGCGCCATCGGTGGCGACACTGACAGTAAAGCCCAGACTGCGCAGCATCGCTTCGATAACCGTCTGGTTCACCGGATTGTCTTCGACCAGCAAGACATTGCGCCCTTCGCCCTGGCCGTTGCCGTTCAGTGCACGCGGCGCAGCCAATTGCGGTAGCGCCTGTTTAGAGAGGGCCAGCGGGATTTCCAGGGTGAACACCGAGCCGCGACCTTCCTCACTCTGCGCGCGCAAGGTGCCACCCATGCGTTCGGCCAGTGTACGAGCGATCGGCAAACCGAGGCCGGTGCCGCCGTAACGTCGGGAGATCGAACTGTCGGCCTGCTGGAAAGCGTTGAACATCAATTCCAGACTTTCAGATGAGATACCGATGCCGCTGTCGCGCACCGAGCAGGTGAACCACAGCAGTTCGTGATCCAGCGACTGCCACTGCGCCTCGATGCTGACCCGACCCTGCTCGGTGAATTTCAGCGCATTGCCGACCAGGTTGACCAGAATCTGCCGGATCCGCGTCGGATCGCCCTGCACCTGCAAGCCGCGCATGTCGTCCGGGATGCGCAGATTCAGCGCCAGCCCTCGCTGTACCGCGCTGTGCTGGAACGACTGCGCGCAGGCGCCGATCAGTTCGGCAAGGTTGAACGGGATGTGCTCCAGCTCCAGTTCCGAACGTTCGATGCGCGAGAAGTCGAGGATGTCGTTAATGACTTTCAGCAGGTGTTCGGTGGACTCCGAGGCGAGGGCGGCGTATTCGACCTGTTCCTCGGTCATCTCGGTGGTTTCCAAAAGTTGCAGCATGCCCAGCACGCCGTTCATGGGCGTGCGCAGTTCATGGCTCATCATCGCCAGAAAATCGGATTTGGCATTGTTGGCCTTTTCCGCTTCTTCACGGGTCTGGATCAGTTGCGCCATGGCTTGATGCTGCTCGCGGCTGGCCTGTTCCAGCGCCTGCGCGAGGTTGTTGATGTGCTGCGACAGCGCGCCCAGTTCGGTGTCATCAACGATCGGCAGCGGGGTTTTATAGTCGCCGTCCTGAATCGCCTTCACCGCATCGCCGATGTCGCGGATCGGCTGCGACAGGCTGCCGGCCAGACGCCGCGCCAGGACAAAGGTGAAGAGCAGGGCGAACAGCGCAAGAATCCCGGCCTTGAACAGGATCTCCTGCTGGCGTTGGCTGAAGGCGTCATTGGACAGACCGACGATCACCCGGCCCAGATAATCTTCGCTGGCCCCGCCATTGCTGACCTTGCCGTCCTGAAAGAAGTCATTGTGCAGGGCGATGCGTTGCAGCCGTACCGGTGCCTGAAACACTTCGACCTGATGCGGCCGACCGTGCGCCGCAGCCGGTTGTTCGACGTACACCAGAATCCGGTTGGCGCTGTCCTGCACTTCAAGAAAACGTACGTTAGGCGTGGCCAGAGTGGCTTTGAGCAGGCTTTCCAGCACTTCGTTGTTGCCGGAAATGACCCCGTATTCGGTGGCCGGTGCGAGTTGGTTGGCAATCAGTTGGCCGGTGTGGTTCAACTCCTGACGCAGATCCTGAATGCGCACAAAGGTAAAGAAGCTGATCAGCAACAAGGTCAACAACAGCGCCGGGCCCAGACTGATCAACTGGGTGCGGGTGTTGATGTCCCAACGGCGACGAAAACTCATGGACGGCGTTCTCCTTCAGCCAGCGCTTGGGCGACAGACGCTTCATTTAGCGGCTCGATCCCTAGGGAACGAGCGACTTGCGCATTACTTGAGACTTTAAAACGCGCGGGGTAGAGCGTTCGTGGCCAACTGGCCGGCGGTTGGTCGAGCAAATGATCGAGGATGGCCAGCCAGTCGTTCTGATCGCTGTAGGTACTGGCCAGGCTGCCGGCGCGAACGAATGCTACGTTGGGGCCGACCAGCGCGACTTGCCGTGAATAGCTGCTGAGCAGCAGGTTTTTCGCGGTTTTGGGGTTGTACAGATCGGGGTCGTCGAGCCCCAGCAGCACGTCGCTGTTCTTCAGCACGGTTTGCAGGGGGCGGCTGTCGTGGGTGTTGTCCCAGCGCTGGCTGACGATTTGCAGGTTCAGCGGTTCGGCGGCGAGATTCAGCTCCTTGAGGAGGAATTCGCTGTGCTGGTCGAAGAGCACGCCGATCCGCCGGGCCTGCGGCAGAATACGCCGGATCAATTGCAACTGGCGGCTCAGCGGCGGATCACTCCAGAGCAAACTCAGGTGCGCCGGTTGCGCGCTGCCGAGACGCTGGCGAGCCTGCAGGCGACTGATGCGCAGTACCAGCGTTGCCGGGCCCTGGGTTTCTTGCAGACGCCAGTCGAGGCTCGGCAGATCAAGCAGAATCAGGCGCAGGCTGGCGGGCAGTTTGCCCGGTGCCGGCAGACTGGCCAGCGGCTGGAAGCGCACATTGTCGGTCGGGCGCAGTTCACTCAATGCCTGCACGAACGCCTGCACCCCGGGACTTTCCTCGGCACCGGTCAACAGGATATCGGCAGCCTGCACCGCCACCCCGTGCAGCCATGCGGTCACAAACAGACAGACCCCGGCCAGCCAGTGGCCAAGGGTTGGCAGCTTCCGTGACGGCCCGTAGCGCATCCTAGAACTCCAGCTCGGCGCTGAAGTACATCACTCGGCGCTCGTCGTAATTATTGTCGACGAAGGTGACCGGCTCATGATCGAGGCGCTGTTGCAGCACGCCAGCCAGTTGCAGCTGGGCTTTGCCTAACGGGATGCGTTTGGCGATGCGTGTGTCGACCCTTTCAAAACGGTAGCCGTTGAGCGCGTTGTCACCGTAATAGAAGAGGGCGCTGTTCCAGCCGTGGCCCCAGTCGCGCAGCCAGCCGGCCGAACCGCTGTTGCGCGAAGTGAACTGTTGATCCAGTGGGTTACTCGCCTCGGCATCGACAAAGGCGTAGGTGAAACGCAAGCGGTCGGCCAGGCTCACGCGCCAATCGAGCTGGGTTTCCGTGCCGCGAAAGCGTGCGCTGTTGGCGTTGCTGGCGATGTATTGGTTGTTGCGCAGTGGCTCGCTGATCATCCCGGTGATCTCGTCGTAGAACAGCTTCACATCAAGGGCCAGACCCAGTTCGGCGAAATAGCCGTTGTAGCCCAGTTCCCGCGAGCGCATGTGTTCCTGATCGAGATCGCCCGGGCCGCGGGTCTTGACGAAGTAGCGCGCCGATGACTGGCCATAGGCCGAGGGCCGCAGGTTGCTGACCTGATAGCTCCAGTTGACGTTGTTCTCGAACATGTCCGGCGAACGGATCGCCTCCGAGTACACCGCGCGCAAACCGTGACGCGGATTGATCAAGTAGTTGACGGCAAATCGCGGGGTCAGCGAACTGCCGATCAGTTGCGTGTCTTCAAACATCGCACCGCCCTGCAACAGCCAGTGTTCCGTGGCACGCCATTCCAGTTGGCCGAACGCGCGCCACGTGGTGTCGTCCAGCGTGCCGTTGAAATAGGTTTCGGAATCGGCGCGGTCGTAACGATAGTTCATGCCGCTGACCAGACGCAGGCTGTCGGACAGGCTGAGGGTGTCCTGCAATTCGAGATCGTAGCGCGATTCGCGGGCACTCTGGTCGATGTCGCCGCACAGGGTTCGACTCGCGCCGTTACGCCATTGATCGAGCACCTGATTGGCCAAGGCCATTTCCTGCGGCGTGCCGGGCGCCGCGCCAGGACCCGTGAACTGCGTGATATTGCGCGCTAGGCGTTCGGTGTAATTCGGGTTGAGCTGCCACAGTTGCGTCAACTCCGGGCTGAATGACACCTCGGCATCGCAGGCGCGCCAGGTTTGCTGGCGATCCCAGTGTTGTGCCGAGCCTTGTATATAAAGGCTGTGTTCAGGGTTGATGTCGAGGTTCCAGCGCACCGAGCCGGCGTAATCCTT
This sequence comes from Pseudomonas sp. AIG, assembly GCF_977020205.1. Lineage (NCBI taxonomy): Bacteria > Pseudomonadati > Pseudomonadota > Gammaproteobacteria > Pseudomonadales > Pseudomonadaceae > Pseudomonas > Pseudomonas sp. AIG. The sequence continues at coordinate 44,137 of NZ_CDROCK010000052.1, forward strand.
GGCTACCACGTCGGAATTGTTCCCGGCGTCGGTAATCCCGGAGAACACCGGGCGGTAGGTGTACGGTCGCTGGTTGGTCCCATCCTTGGCGTTGACCTGCCAGTCGAGGCTCTGGTTATCGCTGAGGGTGTGGCTGACCGCGAGACTGAAGCGATTCAAGCGACGGCTGTCGCGGTAATCGGCGCCGCTGCGATCGCTGTCGAAGCCATCGTCTTCCTGGCCAGACAACGACAGGCGCAGATCACCGCCATTCCAGCCGGTGCCCTGGCTGGCATAAAAGTCATTGATGCCGCGTTGGCCGCGGGTGTACTTCAGCCGCGTGCCGTGGCTGTCCGCCGGGTGGCGGGTAATAATGTTGACCACCGCCATCAGCGCGTTGGCGCCGTAACTGACGGTGTTCGGGCCGCGAAAAACCTCGATGCGCTCGACGTCTTCCATGGCCACCGGAATATCGCTCCAGTCCACCGTGGACAAACCGGCGCGATACACCGAACGGCCGTCGATCAACACCTGCATGCGCCGCGCTTCGCTGGCGTTGGTGCCATGGTAATTGACCGCCGCCTGATTGCCGCTGATGTTGCCGACCATCATCCCCGGCACCAGCCGCAACAGTTCGCTGATGTCGCGCGCGCCGCTGGCGTTGATCAGTTCGCTGTCGAGTACGGTCATGCTCCCTGGCACTTCTGCCGGTGTCTGTTTCAGGCGCGTGGCCGTCAGCACCTGCGGCAGTGCTTCGTTGTCCGTGAACAGGTCGTCCGCCAGCACTAGCGGGCTGAACAGCAGCGCCACTAAAACGGAGGAACGCGGGGACGCAGAGCCAAAAGACACGACACAACCTTGATAGCGAAGAATTGGCGCGCATGTTAACCGAGGGCAGCGACTTTTCCAGTCACGTTGCAGGCATTTTCCTAGGTTTTATTGGTCTTCTTCCTACAAATGTCGGTAATTGACGCAGGGGCTGGCCGCGACCGGGCCGCCCCGTATAATGCCGCCATCGCCACTGGTATGGATTAACGGATTGCATATGACTGAACAGCGCCCGATTGCGGTCCTGGGAGGCGGAAGTTTTGGTACCGCCGTGGCCAATCTTTTGGCCGAGAACGGCCATCAAGTCCGGCAGTGGATGCGTGACCCCGAGCAGGCCGAGGCCATCCGGGTCAATCGCGAAAACCCGCGTTACCTCAAAGGCATCAAGATTCTGCCGGGGGTGACTGCTGTCACTGACCTGCAGGAAACCCTCGACGCCTGCGATTTGTGCTTTGTCGCGCTGCCGTCAAGCGCATTGCGCACGGTACTCGCCGCCCACGCCGCGCGGCTGAGCGGCAAGATGCTGGTCAGTCTGACCAAAGGCATCGAAGCGCAGACCTTCAAACTGATGAGCCAGATCCTCGAAGAGATCGCCCCGAATGCGCGCATCGGCGTGTTGTCCGGGCCGAACCTGGCGCGGGAAATCGCCGAGCACGCACTGACCGCCACCGTGGTCGCCAGCGAAGACGAAGAACTGTGCAAAGCCGTGCAAGCTGCGCTGCACGGTCGCACTTTCCGCGTTTATGCCAGCGCCGACCGTTTTGGTGTCGAACTCGGCGGGGCGTTAAAGAACGTTTACGCAATCATCGCCGGCATGGCGGTGGCGCTGGAAATGGGCGAGAACACCAAGAGCATGCTGATCACTCGCGCCCTCGCCGAGATGACCCGCTTTGCGGTGAATCAGGGCGCCAACCCGATGACCTTTCTGGGGCTGGCCGGTGTCGGCGATCTGATCGTCACCTGCTCTTCGCCGAAGAGCCGCAACTATCAAGTCGGTTTCGCGCTGGGTCAGGGCTTGAGCCTCGACGAAGCCGTGTCGCGTCTTGGCGAAGTTGCCGAAGGCGTCAACACCCTGAAAGTGCTCAAGGCCAAGTCCCAGGAAGTCGGCGTCTATATGCCGCTGGTCGCCGGGCTTCATGCGATCCTCTTTGAAGGACGCACGCTGGAGCAGGTGATCGGTCTACTGATGCGGGCCGAGCCGAAAACCGACGTCGACTTTATTTCCACCAGTGGTTTCAACTGAGTGAGCCGGGAGTAGCAAGCCATGAACGATCCGAAAACCGAAGCCAAGTACGAATCCATCCTTCTGCGGGTGTTGTGGATGATCGTCTATGTGCTGGTCTGGCAAGTGGCGCAGTTCATCCTCGGCGCCGTGGTGCTGGTGCAACTGATCTATCGTTTGATCTATGGCGCACCGAGCGCCAGCCTGATGAATTTCGGCGACAGCCTGAGCCAGTTTCTGGCGCAGATCGGTCGTTTCGGCAGCTTCCACAGCGACCAGAAACCCTGGCCGTTCGCCGACTGGCCAACGCCGCGTACTCCGGAAGGTGAAGCGCCGCACGCCGTCGCACCGGCGCCACATCCGGTTCGAGATGAGGAACCCAAGCTATGAAACTCTGGGTATTGCGTCACGGTGAGGCCGTGCCTTATGGCTCGTGCCCCGATTCCGAGCGGGAACTGACTGAGCACGGTCGTAAAGAAGCCTTGAGCAGCGCCGCCCGCCTGATCGGCCAGCCGCTCACAGCGATTTACGCCAGCCCTTATCTGCGTGCGCAGCAGACCGCGCAGATTGTGCGCGAAGCGCTGGGTTTCGAGCCGGAGATTCGCACGGTCGAGTGGCTGACGCCGGAGGTTGACCCGGACAAGGTCACTGATCAACTGGTGTCGGTGAGCAACGTGCTGCTGGTCAGCCACAACCCTTTGGTAGGCAATCTGCTGAGCTATCTGCAGCATGGCGCCGGGTATCCGCCGGAGAAGGTCAGCACCGCCGGGTTGGCTGAGTTGGAGAGCGCTGAGCTGCTGATCGGCTCGATGACCCTCAACAGCCTCAAACATCCGTAACGCTGATCCCTTGTGGGAGCGAGCTTGCTCGCGAAAGCGGCGTGTCATTCACTCTTTATGTGTCTGACACACTGCATTCGCGAGCAAGCTCGCTCCCACATTGGTTTCTGCCAACCCATGAAATTATTTGTTTGAATTTTCCAACCAAGCACTTGCTTGGTTGACTACGCTTGCTCCAGACCCAAAAACAGGAGCGAGTCGCATGTCTGCCGCCTTCCGTTTGCCGCTGGACGTGTTTTACGAGCGTGAAGCCCGACACCCGCGCCAGCGCTTTCTGGTGCAGCCCGTCGGTGGCGGCCAGGTCGAGACGCTGAGCTGGGCGGATGTCGGCCATCAGGCCCGCTGCGCCGCGCATTGGCTGCGTGCTCGCGAGTTGCCGCAAGGCAGCCACATCGCCCTGATCTCGAAGAACTGCGCACACTGGATCATCGCCGACCTGGCGATCTGGATGGCCGGGCATGTCTCTGTTCCGCTGTATCCCAACCTCACCGCCGACTCCGTCGCGCAAGTGCTCAATCATTCGGAAAGCGTGCTGGCGTTTATCGGCAAACTCGACGACTGGCCGGGCATGGCCAAAGGCGTGCCGGCGGATCTGCCGACCATCAGCCTGCCATTGCACCCGCCCGGGGATTTCGATTTCAGCTGGGCGGACTTGCAGCGCAGTTCGCCGATTCAGGACGATCCACGTCCGGCTGCCGAGCAACTGGCAACCATCATTTACACCTCCGGCACCACCGGCCTGCCCAAAGGCGTGATGCACAGTTTTGCCAATCTCGGTTTCGCTACCACGCGCGGCACGCAATTGTTCGGGCTCAACGAGAACGACCGGCTGCTCTCGTACTTGCCGCTGTGCCACGTCGCCGAGCGGATGTTCGTGGAACTGGCGTCGATCTACACCGGGCAGACAGTGTTCTTCGCCGAGAGCCTTGAGACGTTTATCACTGACTTGCAGCGAGCGCGGCCGACCGCGATGTTCGGCGTGCCGCGCATCTGGACCAAATTCCAGATGGGCGTGTACAGCAAGATCCCGGCGCAGCGTCTGGATTTTCTCCTCGGTCTGCCGTTCATTGGCAAGCGGGTCGGGCACAAAGTGTTGGCGGGGTTGGGGTTGGATGCCTTGCGCGTGGCGCTGTCCGGTGCCGCGCCGGTGCCGCAGACCTTGCTTGCCTGGTATCAGAAACTTGGCCTCGATGTGCTGGAGGTCTATGGCATGACCGAGGGCTGCGGTTACTCGCACATTTGCCTGCCCGGGCAATACAAACAGGGCTGGATCGGTAAACCATGCCCGGATGTCGAAGTGCGCATCGATGCGTCGGGCGAAGTGCAGGTGCGCAGTCAGGCGAACATGCTCGGCTATTTCAAGGAACCGCTGAAAACCGCCGAGACCCTGACCGAGGACGGCTTTCTGCGTACGGGTGACAAGGGTGAGCAGGATGCCGAAGGGCGCCTGCGCCTGACTGGCCGACTCAAGGAGATCTTCAAGACCAGTAAGGGCAAATACGTTGCCCCGGCACCGATCGAGAACCGTTTGGCCGTGCATTCACGCATCGAACAGGTGTGCGTGGTCGGCGATGGTCTGAGTGCGCCGCTGGGTTTGTGTGTGCTGTCGAGCGTCAATCAGGAAGAGGGGCGGGCGAGCCTGCATTCGAGCCTGGAAAAACTCCTTGAGGAGGTCAACGCTGTGCTCGACAAGCACGAACGCCTGCGGCGGTTGGTGGTGGTCAAGGACAGTTGGGCGGTGGAAAACGGCTTTCTCACGCCGACGTTGAAGATCAAGCGCAACGTCATCGAAGACACCTATGGCGCGCGTTTCGAAGAATGGAGCGAGCGCAGCGAGGCGGTGCTGTGGCAGGATTGAGCGACCCCTAAAACAACAAAGGAAGTCTGCGATGAGCTTGTGGCGTACCACTCCGAACATCGAGCAGTTGAACGCAATCCAGAAAAACACCATCGGCGAAGTGCTGGACATCCGCTTCGAAGCGTTCGACGAGCAATCGCTGACCGCGAGCATGGTCATTGATCATCGCACCCATCAGCCCTACGGCTTGCTGCATGGCGGCGCCTCGGTGGTGCTGGCGGAAACCGTGGGTTCGATGGCCAGTTACCTGTGCATCGACGCCAGCAAGTTCTATTGCGTGGGGCTTGAAATCAACGCCAACCATTTGCGCGGCTTGCGCAGTGGCCGAGTGACGGCGGTGGCCATGCCGATTCACATTGGCCGCACCACCCATGTCTGGGATATCCGCTTGACCAGCGATGAAGGCAAGGCCAGTTGCGTGTCGCGGCTGACCATGGCGGTGGTGCCGCTGGGTGAGCAGCCACCCTCACCCTAACCCTCTCCCAGAGGGAGAGGGGACTGACCGAGTTGTTTATCGAAGTACACCGACCTGAGATGCCGAGTCGAATACAGATTCGGAAAAGCATGGAGATCGACTCCCTTCTCCCTCGCCCCCGGGGGAGAGGGGACTGACCGAGTGGTTTATTCGAAGTACATCGAGGTACCGAGTCGAATACAGATTCGGAAAAGCATGGAGATCTGCTCCCTTTTCCCATCGCCCCCTTGGGGGAGAGGGTTGGGGTGAGGGGGTAGCAATCTCCCTGACACACCATCACTCTGACCGGACTGTCATCATTCCTGGCAGTTACGGTCATTGCTCCAGGGCGCGGTCTTACGGACAATCAACGCCACGTTTCCCGCTCATGGATTTACCGGTATGTCGCAACCAATCTTTTTCGCCCACGCCAACGGGTTCCCCTCGGGCACCTACGGCAAGTTGTTCGCGGCGCTGGCGCCCGAGTACCGGGTTGCGCATCTGGAGCAGCACGCCCATGACCCGCGTTTTCCGGCGGACGACAACTGGTACAACCTGGTTGATGAGCTGATCCACCATTTGCAGCAGCAGGATCAACCGGTGTGGGGCGTCGGCCATTCTTTCGGCGGCGTGCTGCACCTGCACGCGGCGCTGCGTTGCCCTGAGCTGTATCGCGGCGTGGTGATGCTTGATTCACCCGTGCTGACCCGCACCGATCAGTGGGTGATCCGTGCCGCCAAGCGTTTTGGCTTCATCGACAAGCTGACCCCGGCCGGCCGCACCCTTGGCCGGCGAGAAGAGTTCGCCGATCTCGACAGTGCGCGCAGCTACTTTGCTGGCAAAACACTGTTCCGTGGCTTCGATCCGGAATGCTTCGACGCCTACCTGCAACACGGTTTGCATCAGGTCGGCGACAAACTGCGGCTGCGTTTCGACCCGGCCACCGAGATCAGTATCTATCGCGGTGTACCGCACACCAGCCCCGGTCGTACCGGTCAATTGCAAGTGCCGCTGGCGGTGGTGCGCGGGCACACGAGTCGCGTGGTCATGCGCCATCACACCCGTTTCGTTTCACGTCTGGCCCAGGGCGAGGCGCTGAGCATGCCCGGTGGGCACATGTTCCCGCTTGAGCGCCCGCAGGACACCGCACGGTTATTGAAGAATCTGTTTACCCGTTGGGAAAACCGTCAGGACAAGGATTGCGCATGAGCCCGACTTTCGAAGAAGTGCGCCTGAGCCTGCCGCATATCGAACTGGCCGCGCATTTGTTCGGGCCCGAGGACGGTCTGCCGGTGATCGCGCTGCATGGCTGGCTCGATAACGCCAACAGCTTTGCCCGTCTGGCGCCCAAGCTCAAAGGCCTGCGTATTATTGCTTTGGACATGGCCGGCCACGGGCATTCCGGGCATCGGCCAAACGGCGCCGGGTATGCACTGTGGGACTACGCCCATGACGTGCTGCAAGTCGCCGAACAACTGGGCTGGAAGCGTTTCGGCCTTCTCGGGCATTCCATGGGTGCCATCGTGTCCATGGTGCTGGCGGGTTCGTTACCGGAACGCATCAGTCATCTGGCACTGATAGACGGCGTGATTCCGCCTACAGACAAAGGCGAAAATGCGGCCGAGCGTATGGGCATGGCCCTGCAAGCGCAGCTGGATCTGCGGGAAAAACGCAAACCGGTCTACAACACCCTTGACCGCGCCATCGAAGCGCGCATCAAAGGTCTGGTCGCCGTCAGCCGTGAGGCGGCTGAATTGTTGGCCCAGCGCGGCCTGATGCCGGTGCCCGGTGGCTACACCTGGCGCACCGACAATCGTCTGACCCTGCCATCGCCCCTGCGTCTGACCCAGGAGCAGGCGATGGCTTTCGCGCTGCGGGTCAGTTGCCCGGCGCATCTGGTGGTCGCGGCTGACGGCATGCTGGCCAAACATCCCGAGTTGCTGGAACGTCTACCCTTTAGCCGGGAACAGTTGGCGGGCGGGCACCATTTGCACCTGAACGATGAGGCCGGGGCGGATCTTGTCGCAGACTGTTTCAATCGCTTCTTCGCCATTCCTTGACTTGCTGCGGGCAACTGTCGAGGCTGGGCGGGTTGAAATGGGAGACAACCACGATGGATTACTACACCGCTGCGACCTCGAATTACCCAGTCATGCCGATCCGATGAGCCTGACTATGCGGTCACTCAGTCTGTTGGCACTGTGCTGTTTCAGTACCGTTTCGTTCGCCGCCGATGTGCCGGGCAGTCAGGATCTGCAGATCGTGCCGCGTCTGGCCGATGCACAGATCGTCGACTATCGCCCTCCGGTTGAACTGGAGCGGATCTATCCGCTGGGTTCGATCCGCAAGATCAGCGGGCAACTGCGTTTCGACGGCCAGGTCACCGCCCGTGGCCAGACCACTTCGGTGACCTACGAGTTGCCACCCGAACACTCCGCCAACGAAGCTTTTACCGCCGCTCGCGAGGCCCTGCAAAAACAGGACGCCGAATTGCTGTTCTGGTGTCAGGCGCGTGATTGCGGGGAAAGCAGCCTGTGGGCCAACGAGGTGTTCGGTAATTCCAAACTGTACGGTGCCGACGAGCAACAGGCCTATCTGCTGCTGAGGCTGGCGGCGCCGCGCGACAACACGCTGGTGGCGCTTTACAGCATCACCCGTGGCAATCGCAAAGCCTATCTGCATGTCGAGCAATTCGAGGCGGTTGCTCCGCTGGGTGAGCTGCTGCCGACCTCGGCGACCCTGTTGCGTCAACTGAAAAGCACCGGTGAGCTGGATTTTCCTGATCGCGTGAATGAGCCGGATGACACCTGGCTACGTCTGATTTCCCGTGGTCTTAACCTCGATACGACGTTGCGCGTGACAGTCTCCGGGCCCAAGGCCGAAGCCTGGCGCCAGGCGTTGATCAATCAGGGTGTGCGGGCGGCACGCATGGAAACCGGCAGTGTCGAAGGCTCTGGCCTGCGCATCGATCTGTTGCGGTAAGCTGTTTTTGGCGAGCACGAGCCGTGTGTTCGCCTACTCTTTGCCTGACTGACTTTTTCGAGACTCTCCATGCTCAATAACGATCGCCTGCTGGTGCAGATCCTGTTGCTGGTGTTGTTTGGTGCCAGCCTGTGGGTGATGGCGCCGTTCTGGTCGGCGCTGTTCTGGGGCGCGGTGCTGGCGTTTGCCAGTTGGCCGCTGATGCGCCTGCTGACCCGCTGGCTCAATGGCCGTGAATCACTGGCCGCAGCGATTCTGACGTTGGGCTGGATGCTGCTGGTGGCGGCGCCGCTGGTCTGGCTGGGGTTCAACCTCGCGGATCATGTGCGCGATGCCACGGCGTTCATCAAGGATGTGCAGGTCGACGGTCTGCCGGAAGCGCCAGTGTGGCTGGGGACTTTGCCGTTGGTAGGCGAACGGCTGGTCGGGCTGTGGAACAGCATCGATCAGCAGGGTGCCGCGCTGATGGTGTCGATCAAACCTTATCTGGGGCAGGTCGGTAACTGGCTGCTGGCGCGCAGTGCGCAGATTGGCGGCGGGATTCTCGAGCTGACGTTGAGCATCGTTTTTGTGTTCTTTTTCTATCGCGACGGGCCGCGACTGGCGGCGTTTGTGCATAGTCTGCTGGAGCGTTTGATCGGTGATCGTGCCGGGTATTACATCGAGTTGGTGGCCGGTACGGTGCAGCGGGTGGTCAACGGGGTGATCGGGACGGCGGCGGCGCAGGCGGTTCTGGCGTTGATCGGGTTTTTGATTGCCGGGGTGCCGGGGGCGTTGGTGCTGGGGATTGTCACCTTCCTGTTGAGTCTGATTCCGATGGGGCCGCCGTTGGTATGGGTGCCGGCTACGGCCTGGTTGGCGTGGAAGGGTGAGTATGGGATGGCGGTGTTTCTCGGGATCTGGGGGACGTTTGTCATCAGTGGGGTGGATAACGTGCTCAAGCCGTATCTGATCAGTCGTGGCGGGAATTTGCCGTTGGTGATTGTGTTGCTTGGGGTGTTTGGCGGGTTGATTGCGTTTGGGTTTATCGGGTTGTTTATCGGGCCTACGTTGTTGGCGGTGGCTTATAGTTTGTTGACGGATTGGAGTAAGAGTCAGGGGCGGGTTGAGGAGCGGCGCTAGCGGTTTTGGGTTTTGGGTTTTGTGTGAATATCCGTTGCTGCGGTAACGGCGGCTTAGGGTTCCGCCCTTACGGCGTGTCACCTTTTCCAAACGCCGAAAAAGTAACCCAAAAGGCTTGCTCCTGCGTGCGGCCCGCTCGCTGGGGCTCGGGGTTCCTTCGCTG
>NZ_CDROCK010000053.1:0-53162 GCF_977020205.1 Pseudomonas sp. AIG
GGGTTTTTGGGAAGGAAAAGGGAACTTCTTTGGGGGGGGGGTCGAAACCCGGTTTTACACACAGCCCACCGCCGCTACCATGGGTTCGCCATGTCGACATTAGATGAAGAAGATCGCCGCGAATACTACCGTATCGAGGACACGATCGCACTGGAAATTCGGCCCCTGTCTGCTCCCGAAGCCGCAGGCCAGGAAGTGTTGCAGGATGCTTCCCCGCTCTTCAACCTGCTCAGTGAACTGCACCTGAGCGAATTCGAGTCGCAACACTTGTTGCGCCAGATCAGCGAGCGCGACCGGGCCATTGCCGCGTTCCTGAAATCCCAGAACAAACGCATCGACCTGCTCAGCCAAGTGGTCGCCCTGACCGTGCTGGGCCAGATCGGCGAGCCGCAACCGGTGATCATCTCCGAAGGCGGGATCGACTTTCAGCACCCGACGCCGATCACCACCGGCGCACACCTGTCGGTGAAACTGGTGCTGATGCCGCAAGCGCTGGGCCTGCTGCTGCGCGCCCGCGTCACCCATTGCGACCGCAAGGGTGAGGGTTATGACGTCGGCACCGAGTTCGAACACTTGACTGACGCGCAGCGCCAGTTGCTGGCCCGCTATATCTTGCAGAAGCAGGCCCAGGAACGACGTCTGGCCCGCGAACAAAACGAATCAGGCATTTAATTTAAGGAAGAACCGTGACCCTCATCTACGGCCACCGCGGCGCCAAGGGCGAAGCACCGGAAAACACCCTGAGCAGTTTTCAGGAATGTCTCAAGCACGGCGTGCGCCGCTGCGAACTCGATCTGCACCTGTCCAAGGACGGCGAGTTGATGGTCATTCACGACCCGACCCTCAAACGCACCACGGAACGGCGTGGCAAGGTTGTCGAGCACAGCGCAGCCGAACTGGTGACTTACGACGCGCGCAAGGGCGGCCCGGGCTGGATCAAACCCTGCCCGATTCCGACCCTGGAAGAATTGTTCGAGAAGTGCGATTTCGAGCACTGGCAGCTAGAAGTGAAAAGCGCTTCACGCACTCGCGCGGCAACCACGGTGCTGGCGATTCGTGAAATGGCCCAACGGCATGGCCTGCTCGACAAGGTGACAATCACCTCGAGTTCGCGGGAAGTGCTGAAAGCGGCGCTGGATCTGGTGCCGGACGTGTCGCGCGGACTGGTCGCCGAATACGCCTGGCTCGACCCGTTGAAGGTCGCGGCCAGCTATGGCTGTGAAATTCTTGCGCTGAACTGGACGCTGTGTACGCCGGAACGCCTGCAGAAGGCGCAGCGTCAGGGGCTGCATGTGTCGGTGTGGACCGTCAACGAGCCTGCGCTGATGCGCAGACTCGCCGACTTCGGCGTTGACAGCCTGATTACAGACTTTCCCGGTTTGGCCACTGCCACCCTCGAGAATTGCTGAAATCGGTCTCCCCGGCCGGCTCAGGCCACCGGCCGGAGCCCGTCAAAAAAGCCGGTTGAGGCCGTCGTACGCCGCTACCCGATAGGCTTCGGCCATGGTCGGGTAGTTGAACGTGGTGTTGACGAAATACTTCAGGGTGTTCAACTCGCCCGGCTGGCTCATGATCGCCTGACCGATGTGGACGATCTCCGACGCCTGATAACCGAAGCAGTGAACGCCCAGCACTTCCAGGGTTTCACGGTGGAACAGGATCTTCAGCATGCCTTGCGGCTCGCCGGCGATCTGCGCACGCGCCATGCTCTTGAAGAACGCCTTGCCGACTTCGTACGGCACCTTGGCCTGGGTCAGTTCCTGCTCGTTCTTGCCGATCGAGCTGATCTCCGGAATGGTGTAGATGCCGGTCGGCACGTCATTCACAAAGCGCCAGCTACCGTTATCAACGATGCTGCCGGCAGCCGAACGACCCTGGTCGTGGGCGGCACTGGCCAGGCTCGGCCAGCCGATCACGTCGCCGGCACCGTAGATGTTTGGCACGCAGGTGCGGTAAGCCTCGTCGACTTCGATCTGGCCACGGCTATTAACCTTGACGCCAATGTTTTCCAGACCCAACTGGTCAGTGTTACCGGTACGGCCATTGCACCAGAGCAAGGCATCCGCCTTGATCTTCTTGCCGGACTTGAGGTGCAGGATCACGCCGTTGTCGACGCCTTCAACGCGATCGTAATCTTCGTTGTGGCGCACGGTGATATTGTTGTTGCTGAAGTGGTAGCTCAACGCCTGGGAGATTTCCGAGTCGAGGAAGCTCAGCAACTGACCACGGTTATCGACCAATTCAACCAGTACACCCAGACCGCTGAAAATCGACGCGTATTCGCAACCGATCACGCCGGCGCCGTAAACGATCAGTTTACGCGGGGTGTGGCCAAGGCTGAGGATAGTGTCGCTATCGTAGATACGCGGGTGGTGAAAATCGATGTCCGCCGGGCGATACGGGCGCGAGCCGGTGGCGATGATGATGTGCTTGGCCACCAGTTTTTCGACCACACCGTTGGCGCAGACCACTTCGATGGTTTGCTCGTCGGCGAAGCTGCCGGTGCCGAAGAACACGTCGACGCGGTTACGGGCGTAGTAGCCAGTGCGCGAAGCGACTTGTTTGGAAATGACTTTCTCGGCGCTTTTCAACACGTCCGGGAAGGAGAACCAGCGTGGTTCACCGATCGCCCGGAACATTGGATTGGTGTTGAACTGCATGATCTGCCGCACCGAGTGACGCAGTGCCTTGGACGGGATGGTGCCGAGGTGGGTGCAGTTGCCGCCGACCTGGCGACGGCTGTCGACCATGGCGACCTTGCGCCCTGCTTTGGCGGCGTTCATTGCCGCGCCTTCTCCCGCCGGGCCGGAACCCAGCACCACCACGTCGTAGTTGTAGACAGCCATGCGTACTCCTCAGAACAGGCCGCGGTGCCAGCAGCACCGGCGGCTAAATCACGCCGAACGGCGGCGCGAAGGAACAATTGGGGGTCAATCAAGAACCCGGACACAGTCTATAGAAGCGTCAACGCCGCGCACATTAACCCTTGGTCGCGTCGTAGGCTACTTTTGCCTGCACTACAACGCCAGCTTTCGTATTGTTCTCAGTCAGTTTTCTTGCCACTGAGGCGATCGAAAGCGCGGCTGGTGCGGATGACAAAACCTGTATCGGCACGAATCACAAAGAATGCACCAATGTCATGTTTTTCGGCATAGTCCCACGCCCTTTCCGGGCCGAGAATCAGCAACAGCGTCGATAGTCCATCGGCCATCAGCGCTGAAGGATGAATCACCGTGACTGACGCCAGGTCGTGTAGGACCGGTGCACCGGTGCGCGCATCGAAGGTGTGGGAATAACGCCGACCGTCCTGCAGGAAATAGTTGCGGTAGTCGCCGGAGGTGGACACGCCGTAGCCGTCGACATTGATGATGCGCTCGGCGACCTGTTGATCATCACGAGGTTCTTCCAAAGCGATGCGCCAGGGTGAGCCGTCGAGTTTTCTGCCTTTGGCCTTTAATTCACCCGTGGCTTCGGCCAAGTAGTCTTGAATGCCCATGGCGTCGAGCCTCGCCGCGATAGTGTCGACGGCATAACCGGCAGCGATGCTGTTGAAATCGACTTCGACGGCGGCGTCTTTACACAACTGATCGCCATTGATGCGCAAGTGCTGATAACCGACGCGTGACATCACCTCGGCGAGTGCGGCGGCGCCAGGGACTTTCTCTTCTCGCCCCTGCGGGCCGAAGCCCCAGAGATTCATCAGCGGTTCGACGGTGACGTCGTAGGAGCCTTCGCTTTGCACTGACAGCTGTTCGCCAACGCGGACCAATTCAAGGACCGATGCAGGCACTTTCTGACAGCTGTTCGCGGGCAAAGCGTTGAAGCGCTGGATGTCCGAATCATTACGGTAAGTGGACAGTTGACGATCGACTTCGGCGAGGATGCCCTCCACTTCGCTGCGAACCTGCGTTGATTCAGGCATGCCGGCGTGGCGCACATACTTGATCGAATACGTGCTGCCCATGGTTGGCCCGCCAAAGCTTTCCATGGAATCGCCATTGCCGCAGCCAGCCAACAAGCCAGCCAGAATCACAAGCCCAAGCAACCGTCCAGTGAACAATTATTCATCTCTCCGTAAAACCACGGCGGCCATTATGAATTAAAGGATCTGCAACATCTTTATACAAAATCCAATAGTGAGTACCTGAACATGTCCACCACCACGGGCAAAGGCAAAGCGATCTTTCGCGTTGTCAGCGGCAACTTTCTCGAAATGTTCGACTTCATGGTCTATGGCTTCTACGCCACAGCCATCGCCAAGACCTTCTTCCCCACCGACAGCGCCTTCGCCTCGTTGATGCTGTCGCTGGCGACCTTTGGTGCGGGCTTCCTGATGCGACCACTCGGGGCAATCTTCCTCGGTGCCTACATCGACCGTCATGGCCGTCGTCAGGGCCTGATCATCACATTGGCGCTGATGGCTGCCGGTACGGTGCTGATTGCCTGCGTACCGGGCTACGCCACCCTCGGCGTCGCTGCGCCGCTGATCGTGTTGTTTGGCCGTTTGTTGCAAGGTTTCTCAGCCGGCGTGGAACTGGGTGGCGTATCTGTCTATCTAGCGGAAATTGCCACACCGGGCCGCAAGGGCTTCTTTGTCAGTTGGCAGTCCGCCAGCCAGCAAGCGGCGGTGGTATTCGCCGGTTTGCTCGGTGTCGGCCTCAACCACTGGCTGAGCCCCGAGCAAATGGGTGACTGGGGCTGGCGCGTGCCGTTCCTGATCGGCTGCATGATTGTGCCGGTGATCTTCGTCATTCGTCGTTCGCTGGAAGAAACTCCGGAATTCCAGGCGCGGAAACATCGCCCTACCTTGCGGGAAATTGTCCGCTCGATCGGTCAGAACTTTGGCATTGTCATCGCTGGCATGGCGCTGGTAGTGATGACCACGGTTTCTTTTTACCTGATCACCGCCTACACCCCGACCTTCGGCAAGGCTGAGCTGCACTTGTCGGACTTTGATGCGTTGCTGGTGACGGTGTGCATCGGCCTGTCGAACTTCTTCTGGTTGCCGGTGATGGGTTCGGTGTCTGACAAGATCGGTCGTAAGCCCCTACTGCTGGCGGCGACGATTCTGGCGATCCTGACGGCCTACCCTGCCCTGTCGTGGCTGGTGGCGAATCCGAGCTTCAGCCATTTGCTGATCGTCGAGTTGTGGTTGTCGTTCCTGTACGGCTCGTACAACGGCGCGATGGTGGTGGCGCTGACCGAGATCATGCCGGTGGAAGTGCGTACGACCGGGTTCTCGCTGGCTTATAGCCTGGCGACAGCGACGTTCGGCGGGTTTACCCCGGCGGCCTGTACGTACCTGATTCATGTGTTGGATAACAAGGCTGCGCCGGGGATCTGGCTCAGTGGCGCAGCGGTGCTGGGGTTGATTGCGACGCTGGTGCTGTTCCGTGGCAATAAACATGAACTGCGCACGGCGCAAGCGGCCATACCCGACGGCGCTCGATAGAACGCTTTCGCGAGCAGGCCGGTACTGACAACACAACTCTAAAAGGCACACAAACAAAAACGCCCCGATCTAAGTCGGGGCGTTTTCATTTGCAACGAGTGCTTAGCGCGGGAACGCTGGCGGATTTACATCAGCCATGTCTTCCATCACGCGGATAACCTGGCAGCTGTAACCGAACTCGTTGTCGTACCAGACGTACAGAACAACGCGGTTGTCCTGAACGATGGTCGCTTCAGCGTCGACCACACCGGCGTGGCGCGAGCCAACGAAGTCAGTCGAAACCACTTCCTGCGAGTTAACGAAGTCGATTTGTTTGTGCAGATCGGAGTGCAGCGCCATGTAGCGCAGGTACTCGTTCATTTCTTCACGGGTGGCGGCTTTCTCAAGGTTGAGGTTGAGAATGGCCATCGACACGTTAGGCGTAGGAACACGGATCGCGTTACCGGTCAGCTTGCCGGCCAGCTCAGGCAAGGCCTTGGCAGCAGCGGTGGCAGCACCGGTCTCGGTGATCACCATGTTCAGCGCGGCGCTACGGCCACGGCGATCGCCCTTGTGGAAGTTGTCGATCAGGTTCTGGTCGTTGGTGTACGAGTGAACGGTTTCGACGTGACCGTTGATGATGCCGAACTTGTCGTTGACTGCTTTCAGCACCGGCACGATGGCGTTGGTGGTGCAGGAAGCGGCGGAGACGATCTTGTCATCAGCGGTGATTTCACCGTGGTTGATGCCGTGAACGATGTTCTTCAGCTTGCCTTTGCCAGGCGCGGTCAGAACAACACGGTCGATACCCGGGCACTGCAAGTGCTGGCCCAGGCCATCAGCGTCACGCCATACACCGGTGTTGTCCACCAGCAGCGCGTCTTTGATGCCGTACTGGGTGTAATCCACTTCTGTCGGGTTCTTCGCGTAGATCACCTGGATCAGGTTACCGTTGGCGGTGATGGTGTTGTTTTCTTCGTCGATGGTAATGGTGCCGTTGAACGAACCATGTACCGAATCGCGACGCAGCAGGCTGGCGCGTTTGGTCAGGTCGTTGTCGGCGCCTTTGCGCACGACGATGGCGCGCAGACGCAGGCCGTCGCCACCACCGGTTTTTTCGATCAGGATGCGCGCCAGCAGACGGCCGATACGACCGAAGCCGTACAGCACAACGTCGGTGCCTTTACGTGCGGAAGCGTTTTGCTGGCCAACCACATCAGCCATCTCTTCACGAACGAACTGCTCGGCGCTGCGGCCGTTGCCTTCGTTACGGAATTTGAACGCCAACTTGCCCAGGTCTACCGAAGCCGCGCCGAGCTTGAGCTCGCTCATGGCTTTGAGCAGTGGGAATGTTTCGTGGACGGAGAGTTCGCTGTCGTCGGAAGAACGGTGGCGCGCAAAGCGGTGAGCTTTGAGAATCGCGATGACAGACTGGTTGATCAGGCTGCGGCCATAGATCGAGCTCACCACGTTGTTATTGCGGTAGAGCTGACCGATAAGCGGAATCATCGCTTCTGCGAGTGCTTCACGGTCGATCCATTCACCAAGACACTGGTCGGGCTTCTGAGTCACGGTAACCTTCCACATGTAGGGGCAGAAAAAAGGGGCTACATTATGCCGCCCACAACCTCATTCAGCAATGCGCGCTTGTCGCGAAATCGGTAACAAAATCCCTTTCAAAAAAATCACACCTCGCGCCAGCCCAGTAAATACGCGGCTTCCAGCGCTGTCAATTTTTCGTCAACTGTTAGACGATGTCTGTAACCCTCCGTAACACGAGCCAATTTCGGCACTACATAATCGCTAAAAAACGCCTGCTTTTTATGGTTACCACTACATTTCGCCAAAACAGCGAAGATAGACACAGTCTGCAACTGACAGGCGGCACCGGACGCCGCTACAATTACCGACTTTGTCGCAAAGCCTGGAGCTCAACCTTCCGTGCCCGTTCTGCGTCTACCGCTACTCCCTGCCGAGGCAGGTAAACAGCATTGGGGCAATTTGCCCGGTGCTGCCCTCAGCCTGGCGATTGCCGAGGCTGCCAGCGCGGCCAAGCGCTTCACCCTGCTACTGACCGCCGACAGCCAGAGTGCTGAACGACTGGAACAGGAGCTGAGTTTCTTCGCCCCGGATTTGCCCGTGCTGCATTTCCCCGACTGGGAAACCCTGCCCTACGACCTGTTCTCGCCGCACCAGGACATCATTTCCCAGCGCATCGCCAGCCTATACAGGCTGCCGGAGCTGGCGCATGGCGTGCTGGTGGTGCCGATCACCACGGCATTGCACCGCTTGGCGCCGACCAAGTTCCTGCTCGGCAGCAGTCTGGTGCTGGATGTCGGCCAGAAGCTGGATGTCGAACAGATGCGTGCGCGCCTCGAAGCCAGTGGCTATCGCTACGTCGACACGGTTTATGAGCACGGCGAGTTCACCGTACGCGGTGCGCTGATCGACCTGTTCCCGATGGGCAGCAAGTTGCCGTATCGGATCGACCTGTTCGACGACGAAATCGAAACCCTGCGCACCTTCGATCCGGAAAACCAGCGCTCCATCGACAAGGTCGATTCAGTCAAGCTGCTGCCGGCCCGTGAATTCCCGCTGCAAAAAGACGCGGTCACCCGCTTCAAGGCGCGTTTTCGCGAGCGTTTCGACGTCGATTTCCGACGCTGCCCGATTTTTCAGGATCTGAGCAGCGGCATCACCCCTGCCGGGATCGAGTATTACCTGCCACTGTTTTTCGACGAAACCTCGACCCTGTTCGATTACCTGCCGCAAGACACGCAAGTGTTCTCGCTGCCGGGTATCGAGCAAGCGGCGGAGAATTTCTGGAACGACGTGCGCAATCGTTACGAAGAACGTCGCGTCGATCCTTCACGTCCTTTATTGCCACCAGCGGAACTGTTCCTGCCGGTGGAAGATTGTTTCGCTCGCTTGAAGAGCTGGCCACGTGTGGTTGCCAGTCAACAGGACGTGGAAACCGGCGTCGGCCGCGAGCGCTTCCCCGCGCAGGCTCTGCCGAATCTGGCGATCGAAGCCAAAGCCACGCAACCGCTGGCGGCGCTGTCGGCATTTCTCGATGAATTCCCCGGACGCGTGCTGTTCACCGCCGAATCCGCGGGCCGTCGCGAAGTGCTGCTGGAGTTGCTTGAGCGCCTGAAGCTGCGGCCGAAAACCGTCGACAGCTGGCCAGACTTCGTCGCGAGCAAGGATCGTCTGGCGATCACCATTGCCCCGCTCGACGAAGGCCTGATGCTCGATGACCCGGCGCTGGCGCTGGTCGCGGAAAGTCCGCTGTTCGGCCAACGCGTGATGCAACGTCGTCGCCGCGAGAAGCGCAGCGACGTCAGCAATGACGCGGTGATCAAAAACCTCACCGAGCTGCGTGAAGGCGCGCCGGTGGTGCACATCGATCATGGTGTCGGCCGTTATCTGGGCCTGACCATTCTGGAAATCGACAATCAGGCTGCCGAATTCCTCACCCTCGAATACGCCGAGAACGCCAAGCTTTACGTGCCGGTGGCCAACCTGCATTTGATTGCGCGCTACACCGGCAGCGACGATGCGCTGGCCCCGCTGCACCGCCTCGGCTCCGAGGTTTGGCAGAAAGCCAAACGCAAAGCTGCCGAACAGGTGCGCGATGTTGCCGCTGAATTGCTCGACATCTATGCCCGCCGCGCCGCTCGCGAAGGCTACGCATTTGCCGACCCGAAAGCCGATTACGCTACGTTCAGCGCCGGTTTCCCGTTCGAAGAAACCCCGGATCAGCAATCGACCATCGAAGCCGTGCGCGAAGACATGCTCGCGCCGAAACCGATGGATCGACTGGTCTGTGGCGACGTCGGTTTCGGCAAGACCGAAGTGGCCATGCGCGCGGCGTTCATCGCTGTGCACGGCGGTCGTCAGGTGGCGATTCTGGTGCCGACCACCCTGCTCGCCCAACAGCACTACAACAGCTTCCGCGACCGCTTCGCCGATTGGCCGGTGACCGTGGAAGTGATGAGCCGCTTCAAATCGGCCAAGGAAGTGAATGCGGCGATTGCCGATCTGGCCGAAGGCAAGATCGACATCGTCATCGGCACGCACAAACTGCTGTCCGACGACGTGAAAATCAAAAACCTCGGGCTGGTGATCATCGACGAAGAACACCGCTTCGGTGTGCGTCAGAAAGAACAGCTCAAGGCCCTGCGCAGCGAAGTCGACATCCTCACTCTGACCGCCACGCCGATTCCGCGCACGCTGAACATGGCGGTGTCGGGCATGCGCGACCTGTCGATCATCGCCACGCCGCCAGCACGACGCTTGTCGGTTCGCACCTTCGTCATGGAACAGAACAAGAGCACGGTCAAAGAGGCCCTGCTCCGCGAACTGCTGCGCGGCGGTCAGGTTTATTACCTGCACAACGATGTGAAAACCATCGAGAAATGCGCCGCCGACCTCGCCGAACTGGTGCCGGAAGCCCGTATCGGTATCGGTCACGGACAGATGCGTGAGCGCGATCTCGAACAGGTGATGAGCGACTTTTATCACAAGCGCTTCAACGTGCTGATCGCCTCGACCATTATCGAGACCGGTATCGATGTGCCGAGCGCCAACACCATCATCATCGAGCGCGCTGACAAGTTCGGTCTGGCACAACTGCACCAGTTGCGTGGTCGCGTCGGCCGTAGTCACCACCAGGCTTACGCTTACCTGCTGACGCCGCCGCGCCAGCAAATCACTTCCGATGCGGAAAAGCGTCTGGAAGCGATCGCCAATACGCAGGATCTCGGCGCCGGTTTCGTACTGGCCACCAACGACCTGGAAATCCGTGGCGCCGGCGAATTGCTCGGCGATGGCCAGAGCGGGCAGATTCAGGCCGTCGGCTTCACGCTGTACATGGAGATGCTCGAGCGCGCGGTGAAATCGATCCGCAAGGGCGAGCAACCGAACCTTGATCAACCGCTGGGCGGTGGCCCGGAAGTCAACTTGCGCGTGCCGGCGCTGATTCCGGAAGACTATTTGCCGGATGTTCACGCACGCCTGATTCTGTACAAACGCATCGCTTCGGCCACCGACGAGGAAGGCCTGAAAGATCTGCAAGTCGAGATGATCGACCGCTTTGGCTTGCTGCCGGAACCGACAAAGAATCTGGTGCGCATCACGGCATTGAAGCTGCAGGCTGAGCAGTTGGGCATCAAGAAAGTCGATGGCGGCCCGCAAGGTGGACGCATCGAATTCGAAGCGCAAACGCCGGTCGATCCGATGACGCTGATCAAGCTGATCCAGAGCCAGCCAAAACGCTACAAATTCGAAGGCGCGACGATGTTCAAATTCCAGGTGCCGATGGAACGCCCGGAAGAGCGCTTTAATACTGTAGAGGCGCTGTTTGAGCGCCTCCTCCCGAAATCTGTTTGAAGGACGCCGCATGCGCCTATTTCGCTCACTGACTTTGCTACTCACCTTCGTAGCTCCGATGGCGTTTGCCGATGACCTGTATCAGGTCGAAATGATTCTGGTCCGGCAGAACGCCGTACCGGCCATCGTCAGCCGTGCCGCGCCGGAAGACTGGGCCGCTGGCGCTCAGCGCCTGGGCGATGACAGCAAGCGCACGCCTGCGTTGAATGACGTGGTGACGAAACTCACCGCCAGCGGCGATTACAGCGTGCTGATGCACAAGGCCTGGCAGCAAACCCTCGGCGAAGCACCGGCGAAAGTCGCGGTCAGCGATGGTCAGGAGCAGTTCGGACAATTCCCGATCGAGGGCACGCTGGAGATGAAGCTCGGGCGCTTCACCGACGTGAACGCCGATTTCTGGGTCAATCAGATCGACGCCAATGGCCTGGTCACCGCCAGTGAGCGCCTGAAACAGGACAGTCACACCAAGAATGGCCAGCTCAACTATCTCGACAACGGCCATCTGGCCCTGCTGATCAAGATCACTTCCCTGACCGCGCCTGCGCCACGGGAAGCGCCTGAAGCGATTCCGGACTGATCGAAGTCCTTATGAACCCGCCGCTGAGTAAACCGTTGGCGCCCTCCTGGGTCAGCCGATTCAAGGAACAGAGCCTGGAGCGTGGCCGCCGCTACGCCGTGGAAAACCGGGTACGTATCGCGCAAGTCGGCGATGCAACGATTACCGCCAGTTGCGAAGGCTCTGGCGGTAACGTTTACCGTCAGACGATTCATCTGCGCGAGTCAGCCAAAGGCACTCTGCTGCTGGTCGATGCGGCCTGCACATGCCCGGTTCGCAGCAACTGCAAACACTGCGCTGCGGTACTGCTGAAAGTCCAGGAAACCCTCGACTACCCTGCCGCCGCCAAAGACGCCGAACTACTGGAAAAACTCCAGGCCGTGCTGGAAAACCGCAGCCCGAAAGCGCCGCCGCAAGTGTTGGTCGACAATGTTCAGCCGATGCCGCGCCTGTGGCTGGCCAGCGTCGAGTTCAGCGCTTTCGAACCGCGTAACGGCAAAATGCAGCGCTATATTCAGCACCGCGCGGCGTTGTCGTTCAGTTATCTGGATGAGTACGTCAGCGGGCAGAAGCACAGCGACATCCTGATCCGTCAGGAAACCCAGACGCTGCGAATAAAACGCCATCCGGAAATCGAACAGTCCTACCGTGAACAGTTAAGAATCCTCGGCTTCCGCATTGCCACGCGGCAGAGCAAGGCGTTGCCGGAGAGCGCGGGCGAACTCTATGAGATGGTCAATGACAGCGCCTGGCTGACCTTCACCCTCAACGATCTGCCAAAACTGCGCAGCCAAGGCTGGGAGCTGCAGATCGATGAGGAATTCGGCTTCGATCTGACCGCCGTGGATGACTGGTACGCCACCGTCGAACAGGTGCCGGAGCGCGACTGGTTTGATCTGGAGTTGGGGATCATCGTCAACGGCGAGCGCCTGAGCCTGCTGCCGATCCTGCTCAACCTGATGCGCTCGCACGCAGAAATCCTCAATCCGGAACGTCTTGCGCGCCGTCGCGATGACGAGCTGATTCTGGTCAACGTGCCGCAACGAAACATTGAGCATGGGCCGTTGCAGGTTGCTCTACCGCTGGGCCGGTTGAAACCGGTGCTGATGACGCTCGGCGAGTTCTATTTGCAGGAGCCGGGCGAAACCACCCTGCGCCTGAGCAAGGCCGACGCAACACGACTCAACTCGCTGGAAGGCCTGCCGCTGCTGTGGGAGGGCGGCGAACAGATCCGTACGTTCGCCCAACGCCTGCGCGACATTCGTGATTTCAGCGTTGAAGCGCCGCAAGGCTTGAATGCTACGCTGCGCCCGTATCAGCTTGAAGGCTTGAGCTGGATGCAATCGCTGCGGCAACTGGAGGTCGGCGGGATTCTTGCGGACGACATGGGCCTGGGTAAAACCCTACAGACCCTGGCGCATATTCTCAGCGAGAAAAACGCCGGACGCCTGGACCGCCCGTGCATGGTGGTGATGCCGACCAGCCTGATCCCCAACTGGCTGGATGAGGCGGCGCACTTTACGCCACAACTGAAAGTGGTCGCGCTGTACGGCGCGGCGCGCAAGAAGCATTTCGACAATCTGGGCGACTTCGACCTGATCCTCACCACCTACGCACTGCTGCCCAAAGACGTCGAACGTCTGGCTAAACAGCCGCTGCATGTGTTGGTGCTGGATGAAGCGCAGTACATCAAGAATCCGAACAGCAAAGCTGCTCAAGCCGCGCGCGAGCTCAATGCACGTCAACGGTTGTGCCTGAGCGGTACGCCGCTTGAAAACCATCTGGGCGAGTTGTGGTCACTGTTCCACTTCCTGCTGCCCGGCTGGCTCGGCGACGTAAAAAGCTTCAACGCCGATTACCGTGTACCGATTGAAAAGCGCGGCAGTGAAGTCAGACTTCAACACCTGAACGGTCGGATAAAACCATTCTTGCTGCGTCGCACCAAGGAACAGGTCGCCACCGAACTGCCACCAAAAACCGAGATCATCCACTGGGTCGATCTCAACGAAGCGCAGCGCGACGTGTACGAAACCATGCGCCTGGCGATGGACAAGAAAGTCCGCGACGAGATCACCCGCAAAGGCGTGGCGCGCAGTCAGATCATCATTCTTGAAGCGCTGCTCAAACTGCGTCAGGTCTGCTGTGATCTGCGCCTGGTCAACGACGCCACCCTGCCCGCTCGCGGCAGCACCTCAGGCAAGCTCGACAGCCTGATGGAAATGCTTGAAGAGTTGTTCGAAGAAGGACGGCGGATTCTGCTGTTCTCGCAATTCACCTCGATGCTGTCGTTGATCGAGGAAGAGCTGAAAAAACGTAACGTGTCCTACGCGCTACTGACCGGTCAGACCCGTGATCGGCGCACGCCGGTGAAGGAATTCCAGAGCGGCAAGCGTCAGATCTTTCTCATCAGCCTGAAGGCTGGTGGTGTCGGTTTGAACCTGACTGAGGCGGATACGGTGATTCACTACGATCCGTGGTGGAACCCGGCAACCGAGAATCAGGCGACGGATCGGGCGTACCGAATCGGCCAGGAAAAACCGGTGTTCGTCTACAAGATGATTGCCCGGGGCACGGTGGAAGAGAAGATTCAGCACCTGCAGAAGGAAAAGTCCGACTTGGCGGCCGGCGTGCTGGATGGGCGCAAGGCCGGGGACTGGAAGTTGCAGAGCGATGATATTGAAGCGTTGTTTGCGCCGTTGCCGGACAAGCTCGACAAGCGTTGAGATATTTGTCGCCTGTTAAATAGCTTTCGCGAGCAGGCTCGCTCCCACACTGGATCTGTGGCATTCACCAATCCAGTGTTCACAGGGATCTTGTGAATCCCACAAATCTAATGTGGGAGCGAGCCTGCTCGCGAATGGCTCACCTCGGTCTAACGGTTAAAACCCAAGCTCAATCCTTGGAAACCGGCAACGGTGCAAACAGTGCCTCAATGTCACTCTGCTCCAGCTTCCAGCCACCCGTCGTCCCGCCTTCAAGCACCGCCCCGGCCAACGCTGCTTTCTCCTGCTGCAACGCCTGTATTTTTTCCTCCACCGTACCGCGAGCGATCAGTTTGTAAACGAACACCGGGTTGTTTTGCCCGATTCGATACGCGCGATCGGTGGCCTGATTTTCCACCGCCGGGTTCCACCAAGGGTCGAAGTGGATCACCGTGTCCGCAGCAGTCAGGTTCAAACCGGTACCCCCGGCCTTCAGACTGATCAGAAACAACGGCACCTTGCCGCCCTGAAAGTCCTTCACCGGCGTGCGTCGATCCGTGGTGTCACCGGTCAGCAGCGAATAAGCAATGTCACGTTGCTGCAATTCTTCCTCGATCAAGGCGAGCATCGAAGTGAATTGCGAGAACAACAGGATCCTGCGCCCTTCGCCGAGCAGCTCTTCAAGCATCTCCATCAAGCTGACCAGCTTGCCACTGCCGGAGCGCAACGCCTTCGCCGTCAGCGGCATCTTGATCAGACGCAAATCGCAACAGACCTGCCGCAGCTTGAGCAAGGCATCGAGAATGATGATCTGACTGCGCGCCACGCCACTGCGGGCAATTTCGTCGCGGACTTTTTTGTCCATCGCCACGCGCACCGTTTCATAGACATCACGCTGACCGTCGCTGAGATCAACCCAATGGACAATTTCGGTTTTCGGCGGCAGTTCGGTGGCCACCTGATCCTTTTTACGACGCAACAAAAACGGCTTGATCCGTGCCGTCAGATGCTGCATACGCTGAACATTGCCGTGCTTTTCGATTGGCGTGCGGTAATCGCGATTGAAGGACTTGCTGTCGCCAAGCCAACCGGGCATGAGGAAATGAAACTGCGACCAAAGCTCGCCCAAGTGGTTTTCCAATGGCGTGCCGCTCAGGCACAAGCGCTGGCGGGCCTGCAGGTCACGGGCCGCTTGCGCCGCTTTGCTGATCGGGTTTTTGATGTTCTGCGCTTCGTCGAGAATTAGTACGCTCCACAGCTGCGGCTGCAGAACCTCAAGATCCCTTGGCAGCAACGCGTAAGTGGTCAGCACCAGATCGTACTCAGCCAGATTAGCGAAATCCTTTTGCCGGCCCGTGCCGTGCAGCGCCAATACTTTCAACTGCGGGGTGAAACGCTCGACCTCGTCGAGCCAGTTTGGAATCAGGCTGGTCGGCATCACCGCCAGTGCCGGGCAATCGAGGCGACCGGCGTGTTTTTCCGTAAGCAGATGCGCCAGGGTTTGCAGCGTTTTGCCCAGCCCCATGTCATCGCCCAGAATGCCGCCGACCTCAAGCTCGCGCAGGGTCTGCATCCAGTTCAGGCCTTCGAGCTGATAGGGGCGCAGTTGCGCGTTAAGGCCGGCCGGCGCAGCGACGTGGGTGTGAATGGAATTCTGCAAGCGCTTGGCGAAGGTGCGTAGCCGCTCTCCCCCCTGCCAATCCAGCGGCACGCCATCGAGCATACTCAAGCGCGCGGCGTCCGGGACACTCAAGCGCAGTGCATCGCCCTGATGACCGCCCAGGTACAACTCGCCCAGCGTGGCCATCAGCGGTTTGACCCGACTCAGCGGCAGCGCAACCTTGGCGCCTGAAGGGTCGCCAAAACCGCTGGGCTTGAGTTCGATCAGGAGTTTTTCGTCATCGCCGCGTTGTGCCAGATCGACCGGGTCAAGCAAGCGCGGCTGCGTGCGCAACAAGTGCAGAAGGATCGGCAGCAAGCTGTAGCGCTGGCCATTGACGACGATACCCAACTGCAAATCAAACCACTGATGCCCAGCCTCTTCTTCGACCTCGGCGTACCACTGCTCAACCGGTTGCACATTGAAATGAAAGCCGGGACTCATCTCCACTTCCCAGTTCGAGGCGCGCAACGTGGCAAGCCCTTCGTGCATAAACCCGAGCCAGGCGGAATCATCCGGCAACGTGAACATCTCGCCGGGACGATCCAGCGAGCTCTTGCGCGTGGCTTTTTTGAAGCCGAGCTTTTGCAGGATCTGGCGCAGTTTCTTTTCCAGCGCAGGCTGGCGTTGAATGCGCTGGGTTTCGGTACCGTTGAGGATCATTACTTCCGGGTTGCGATCCACCGTCGGCTGGCCGTTGTAGGTAAACACCAGTGCGGCGCGGTGCTCAAGAATGTATTCCCAGCGCGAGCGCTCCCGACCACTGACGAGGGTCAGTTGTGGCTGCGGAAGTACGTCGTCGATGACTCGTTCGGTCAGTTGGTGGGGCGGCGGGATTCTCGTCGCGGCGCTCATGCGATGGCTGAACTGCATGGCCTGACGCGCCGGAATGTCCGGCGCCAGCGTCAAATGGCTGGCCAGTTTTTCTTCCAGTTCATTGAACAGAGGGCCAATCTGCCGCTGTTCACGATCCAGGTAATAAAGCGGCTCCAGCGCCAGCACGGTTTCCTGCGCAGCCTCGGCACTGCTCCACTGTGCACGGAAACCGCCATCGGCCTGCTCGGCCCAGGCGAACTGGCCGATGCGCTTCGCGCCCGGCAACAACGGTCGCAGATCCTCGAAATCGAGGAACAGCCGCGAGGTGCGCAGGAGCATTTCCAGCAGTTCGGCGCCGCTGCTGCCTTCCAGCGGATAGCCGCTGTAATAGGCGTGGTGGGAGTGCATGGCAACCAGCAGCCTGGCAACGCGCAGATCCAGCTCGGACAGGTAGCCGGGCTGACGCATGAGCATTTCCGCCAGCGAATACATCGGTTTGACTTCGCGTAACTCGCCGCTCTTGAGCTGGGAAACCTTGAAAATATCGAGCAGCCACTTGCCGCTCACTGACGTTGGCTTGAGCTTGTAAAACAGGCGCGTGCCTGCGGTTTGCGCGCCTTCTTCGGCGGGCTTGGCCGGCACGGGAATGGTCGAAAGCCAATGCTCCAGCGCCCGCCCCAAAGGGATCTGTGCGTCACTTTCAGACGCTTCATGATTACTGCCCTGCAGGTGATAGAGCACCGCAGCGCAGTGTTTGCAGTCGATTGAGACAGGACAGGTGCACAGGCAACGCAAGTTGACCGAACCCAACCGATCTTCGGACAGGTAAATGGTTTGTTCATACGCCTGATTTTCCGAACCGACGCAGAACGCCTCGATCTTCCTGTCATCGATCTCGATGATCTCTACCCGATCATCGGCGGCATAAGCCCGGGCCTTGGCCAGCGCGTTGTTAGTGAATGCCCGGGGCCAGGCCAATGACTTAATCTGTTCGATGAGAGTGCTCATGGGCAGTCCTTAGCCAGCCAGCACCCGTGCCAACGCCGACTTCACCTTGCCCATGCCATCGTGCAAGGCCTGCTCGATCTCGGCCATGGTGATCACTTCGGTGGTTTTGCCCGCCGCCGGGTTCACCACCAGCGCCAGACAGGCGTAATCCAGATCCAGCTCGCGGGCCAGTGCCGCTTCCGGCATGCCGGTCATGCCGACGATGTCGCAGCCATCACGTTCCAGACGCACGATCTCGGCGACCGTTTCCAGACGCGGGCCCTGAGTGCAGGCATACACGCCTTGATCGCTGTACTCACAACCTTCGGCAGCCACAGCGGCGATCAATTGCTGACGCAGCGGTTCGCTGTAGGGAAAGCTGAAGTCGATGTGGGTGACGTGCTCCAGATCATCGGCGAAAAAGGTGTGCTCGCGCCCGCTGGTGTAGTCGACGATCTGGTGCGGCACGCAGAAATGCCCGGTGCCCATCGCTGGATGAATACCGCCCACCGCGTTAACGGCAATGATCGCTTCGGCACCGGCCTGCTTCAACGCCCACAGGTTGGCGCGGTAGTTGACCTTGTGCGGCGGGAAGCGATGCGGGTGGCCGTGACGGGCGAGAAACAACACTTCCTTGCCGGCGTATTCGCCAATCTGCACGTCGGCCGATGGCGCGCCGTAGGGCGTGTCCACTGCCAGCGATTGGCGAATGGTCAGGCCTTCGAGTTGGGTCAGGCCGGTGCCGCCGATGATTGCGTAAACCGTCATAGCGAAAAATCCTTAATCGATCAGTTGAGCGTCTTTGAGCGCGCCGATGGCGGTGAGCCAGCGCGGATCCTGGCGATATTCGGTGTTGGCAATGGCCTGACCGCGCATGCGGGCGATTCGGGCCGATGGCTTGACCTTCATGCGTTGTGCGGCGCTCAGGGCCAGTTCGGCAGCGGCGCGGTCGTTGCACACCAGGCCCATGTCGCAACCGGCAGTCAGTGCGGCTTCGATGCGACTGGCAGCGTCGCCGACCACGTGGGCACCGGCCATCGACAGGTCGTCGCTGAAGATCACGCCGTCGAACTGCAATTCGCCGCGCAGGATGTCCTGCAACCAGCGGCGGGAGAAGCCGGCCGGGTGTGAATCCACCTGCGGATAGATGACGTGGGCCGGCATGATCGCGGCCAGTTGTTTGCTGAGTTTGGCGAAGGGCACGAGGTCGTTGGCGCGGATCTCGTCGAGGCTGCGCTCGTCGTTCGGGATCGCCACGTGGGAATCGGCTTCGGCCCAACCATGGCCGGGGAAGTGCTTGCCGGTAGCAGCCATGCCAGCGCTGTTCATGCCGCGAATGAATGCGCCGGCGAGCAGTGCGGCACGCTCGGGATCGCCCTCGAATGAACGGGTGCCAACCACGGCGCTGCGCTGGTAATCGAGATCAAGCACCGGGGCGAAGCTCAGGTCGAGCCCGACCGCGAGTACTTCGGTGGCCATGATCCAGCCACACTGCTCGGCCAGGTATTCGGCATTCGGGTTGTCGGCGATGGCGCGCATGGCCGGCAGACGCACGAAGCCTTGGCGTAGACGCTGTACGCGGCCACCCTCTTGATCCACCGCCAGCAACAGATCCGGACGAATCGCCCGAATCGCCGCGCTGAGTTCACGTACCTGACGCGGATGCTCGATGTTGCGCGCGAAAATGATCAGGCCGCCCACTTCGGGCTGACGCAATAATTGGCGATCCTCGGCCGTCAGCCAGGTACCGGCGACGTCCACCATCAACGAGCCTTGCAGGCCAGCAGTCATAGAGATTCCTTGAAAACGAAAAACCCGATCCGCAGGAAATCGCTACCGTGAGCAATGCTCGGCAGATCAGCAATTTCTATGCGGATCGGGTTCAAAACGAGAGTCGGCATGGGCGGCTAGCTTAGCGGATACAAGCTGCCGCGCCCACCCGTGCGCGGTTAAACCTTGGCGGCGACCGGCGCTGATTTGCTGCGTGGACGCAATTGCGCGGTGGCCATCGCCGCGTCGGTGACGCCGGTTTCGGCACGCATGCCCGCAGCGAGGAACGGCACCATCAGGCGCATCACTTGCTCGATGGAGGTGTTGACGCCGAAATCGGTCTCGGCGATCGCGCGCAACGCCTTGATGCCGGACATGCTGAACGCCGCAGCGCCGAGCATGAAGTGCACGCGCCAGAACAGCTCGATCGGTGGAATACGCGGCGCGGCTTCGTTGACCAGCAACATGTAGCGACGGAAAACCTTGCCGTACATGTCTTCCAGATAACGACGCAAGTGACCTTGGCTCTGGCTGAACGCGAGGCCGAGCAGGCGCATGAAGATCGACAAGTCGTTGCCGCTGCGTGGCTGAACCACGAGGGCTTGCTCGACGAGGATCTCCAACAGTTCTTCAAGCGTCGGCTTGTTTTCAGGCTTGGCCTGACGGCGCTCCAGCTCTTTATCGAGACTGATGCAGAACGGCCCGAGGAAGCGCGAAAACACCGCCTGGATCAGGGCTTTTTTCGAGCCGAAGTGATAGTTCACCGCTGCCAGATTGACGCCAGCCTTGCTGGTGATCAAACGCAATGAGGTTTCAGCGAAACCTTTCTCCGCGAACAACTGCTCGGCAGCATCAAGAATGCGTTCAACGGTTTCCGACTGGGCCATGGCTACTCCGCCTGACAAACACTTGTTTGAAACATACGTTTCAGCCTGTGCCTTGTCAAGCCTGCCAGTTCGTTTTGGGAATGGGCGGTCAGCTATTTAACCACACAAGACCGATGCATTAATAAGCAACGCTGCCGACCGTCCGGCGGCCTGCAAAAAAACGGGCATTGCCAAGGACGCTTCACTGTATATAATCCCAGTCACTGTATAAAAAGACAGAGCGATCAATATGCTAAAGCTGACGCCACGCCAAGCCGAGATTCTGGCCTTCATCAAACGTTGCCTCGAAGACAACGGCTACCCGCCAACCCGCGCGGAAATCGCTCAGGAACTGGGCTTCAAGTCGCCGAACGCGGCAGAAGAACATCTCAAGGCATTGGCCCGTAAAGGCGCCATCGAGATGACTCCAGGCGCTTCTCGCGGTATTCGCATTCCCGGCTTCGAAGCCAAGGCCGACGACTCTACCCTGCCGATCATTGGCCGGGTCGCTGCCGGCGCGCCAATCCTCGCCCAGCAGCACATCGAAGAATCCTGCAACATCAATCCGGCCTTCTTTCATCCACGCGCTGACTATCTGTTGCGCGTACACGGCATGAGCATGAAGGACATCGGCATTTTCGACGGTGACCTCCTTGCCGTGCACACCACCCGCGAAGCACGTAATGGCCAGGTCGTCGTTGCCCGCATCGGCGACGAAGTGACGGTCAAACGCTTCAAGCGTGAAGGCAGCAAGGTCTGGCTGATTGCCGAAAACCCTGAGTTCGCCCCTATCGAAGTCGACCTGAAAGATCAGGAACTGGTGATCGAAGGCTTGAGTGTCGGCGTCATTCGCCGCTAAAGGAGGCTTTATGCAGTTCCCACACACATCTCAGCAAACACAACTGCCTTTATTCGAAGCGTTTCTGGCACAACCGATGGCGCCGATCCTCAAAGAGGTTGTCGAGCGGCCATGGACTGCCGAACCTGAAGTATTCAGCGAGCTGTCCCTGCGTGGTGCTGCCGGGAACTGCCTGAACCTGCTCGCTCCGATTCTTCGCGAACTCAGTGAAGATCAGGACGCGCGCTGGCTGACGCTGATAGCGCCTCCTGCGAGCCTGACTCAGGCATGGCTGCGGGATGCCGGCTTGAATCGCGAGCGTATTCTGCTGCTGCAACCAAGAGGCGCTCAAAGCGCTCAGCAACTGGCGTGCGAAGCCCTGAAGCTGGGCCGCAGTCACACCGTAGTCACCTGGCTTAACCCGCTAAACACCCATTCACGGCAACAACTGATCAGCGCCGCACGCACGGGCGATGCTCAGAGCCTGAACATTCGTTTGGGTTGATTGGTGGTTATACGCGCTGTGTGAAGCGCAGGGCTTCTCCAGGGACAGAGAAGCCGATCTGAAGCGGTTATATCAAAAAAGAAAAAGACGGGGATCAATGAAGAACCCGCGGCCCCTCTTCCTTATCAAACTCGCCTTCGACCATACGTCCGGCCATCTGCACGCCGACGCTTAGCATTGCCTTGGCGATTTCCACATGCTGACCTTGCAGGAACGCCTTGGCATCCTCGGAGAAATCCAGCGTCACCAGAGAACCTTCGTCCTCGGCCCTGCGCAGCTCGATTCGGCCGTCTGGTAACTCGACAATTTCTAGAAAGGACGTTGGCATAAAGGTCTGTTCTCCACGAAAGGCAGGGATTATATAGACATCGTTCAGGCTTCGCTCGGGATCTTGACCAGCAGCATGTTTCAGATTGCCACCGTGTCAATCGCCCTCAGCACTCGTTCAAACCTTCGCGGAAACGTATCGCCAGACCTTTCAAGTTCTGCCGCCAGCTCTCCAGCTCCTCTCGACTCAGCTCTTCTGGCACTTGCTCTTCATCCAGATTAATCGCTTGAATCAACGGTTGAGTCACATCCCCTTTCGGCTTGTGTGGCACCCGTGGCGGCTGGAACAGCGCCGAATGCGCAGCCAGCAGTTTTGCCAGCCAGGTTTCAGAGTTGCCGGCCAATTCAACCATTTCGGCCAGTTCGGGAATCGCAATCGACTCCAGCACTTCACGCGTCAGCAGCATCTCGGCCCGTGGCGCATTGGCCTGCGGCAGACGATAGAACCCCGCGATCTCATGACAAAGACCCAGCAAGGCGCCGTAAAGGTGAAACAGCGTCGATTCACGCCCAGCCTGAATCAGCGCCAGAGAATTCATTGCTCGCCCTTCTTCAGCGCGAGCCAAGGCTTCGAGCGACAGGCCGGCGAAATAGATCTTCTGATTGGTACGGGTATAGAGTTCGTGAGCCATGACGGCGCTCTCCACAACGAAATAATTGCTTCACACAGGCCGGACAGTGTCGTGGATCCGCCAATCCCACCGCAAGCACAAAACAAAAAGGCCGCATGAAAACCCGAGGGTTCTCATGCGGCCTTTCAGTATCAGGCTAATGCTTATTCAGCTTTGGCCTTCGTACGCTTGTCTTCAACCGTCCACTTGCCGCCGTCGAAGTACGCCTTCCAACCGGTAGGCTTGCCATCGACTTCGGTCTGCACGTACTGCTCCTTGGTCTTGCGGCTGTAGCGGATAACCGCAGGCAGACCATCAGGATCCTTCTTCGGCGCGTCGCAGAGGAAGTGGTACTTCGGATCGATTTCGTCCTTGTGCGGCACAATCTCGATCACCAGCGGAGCACGGGTCTCACGGTTTTTCGGGAACTGGCTGGCGGCCAGGAACAGACCAGAGGCACCGTCACGCAGGATGTAAGTGTCGTTGACCTTTTCGCATTTCAGCTCAGGCATCTTCACCGGATCCATCTTCGGCGGCGCTGCATCACCGCTTTTCAGCAGTTTGCGGGTGTTCTTGCACTCAGGGTTGGTGCAACCGAAGAACTTGCCGAAACGGCCAGTCTTGAGCTGCATCTCGCTGCCGCACTTGTCGCATTCCAGGCTCGGACCTTCGTAGCCCTTGATGCGATAGCTGCCCTCTTCGATCTCGTAGCCAGCACAATCCGGGTTGTTACCGCAGATGTGCAGCTTGCGCTTCTCGTCGAGCAGATAAGCGTCCATCGCCGTGCTGCAGATTGGGCAGCGATGCTTGCCGCGCAGAACCAGCGATTCCGACTCACCCTCGTCGTCCGCAGCAATCTCGTCGCCCGGCACCAGGTTAACGGTGGCCTTGCAGCGCTCTTTCGGCGGCAGGCTGTAACCCGAGCAACCGAGGAACACGCCGGTCGACGCAGTACGAATCTGCATCGGACGACCGCAGGTCGTGCACGGAATGTCGGTCATGACCGGCTGGTTGGCGCGCATGCCGCTTTCAGGGTTTTCGGCTACTTCGAGTTTCTTTTTGAAATCGCCGTAGAACTCGTCCAGCACGCTTTTCCAGTCACGTTCGCCCTGCGCCACATCATCGAGATTCTCTTCCATGCCGGCGGTGAAGCCGTAGTCCATGAGATTCGAGAAGCTTTCCGACAGACGCTCGGTGACGATGTCGCCCATCTTTTCCGAGTAGAAACGACGATTGTGCAGGGTCACGTAGCCGCGATCCTGAATGGTCGAAATGATCGCGGCGTAAGTCGAAGGACGACCGATGCCACGTTTTTCCATTTCTTTAACCAGGCTGGCTTCCGAGTAACGCGCCGGCGGCTTGGTGAAGTGCTGCGACGGATCGAGCTTGATCAGCTTCATCACGTCGCCCTGCGCCATATCAGGCAGCACGTCGTCATCGCCCGGCTTGGCAATCTGTGGCATGACACGGGTGTAACCGTCGAACTTGAGGATACGGCCCTTGGCGCGCAGCTCGAAGTCACCAGCACCTACGCTGACGGTGGTCGACAGGTATTGCGCCGGCAGCATCTGGCAAGCGAGGAACTGGCGCCAGATCAGCTCATAGAGGCGCTCAGCGTCACGCTCCATCCCCGTCAGCTTGCTTGGAATGGTGTTGGCGTCGGACGGACGAATTGCTTCGTGAGCCTCTTGAGCGCCTTCCTTGCTGCTGTAGACATTTGGCGTTTCCGGCAGGTACTTCTTGCCGAATTCGTCTTCGATGTAAGTGCGCGCCATCGCCACGGCATCAGCCGAGAGGTTGGTCGAGTCGGTACGCATATAAGTGATGTAGCCGGCTTCGTACAGACGCTGGGCCATCATCATGGTTTTCTTCACGCCAAAGCCCAAGCGGTTGCTCGCAGCCTGTTGGAGTGTCGATGTGATGAATGGCGCCGAAGGCTTGCTGCTGGTCGGCTTGTCTTCGCGCTTGACGATGCTGTAGCTGGAAGACTTGAGCTTCTCCAGCGCGGCCATGGCCTGAGCTTCGTTGAGCGGCTTGAAGGCTTCGCCTTTCTCGCGGGCTACTTCGAAACGCACGGTCGAGCCTTTGGTGGTGCCGAGGTCGGCATGCACTTCCCAGTACTCTTCCGGGTTGAACGCACGAATTTCGCGCTCACGCTCGACCACCAGCTTCACGGCAACCGACTGCACACGACCGGCAGACAGGCCACGAGCGATCTTCGCCCAGAGCAGCGGCGAAACCATGTAGCCCACGACGCGGTCGAGGAAACGACGCGCCTGTTGAGCGTTGACACGATCGATGTCCAGCTCGCCCGGTTCCGAGAACGCTTCCTGAATCGCCTTCTTGGTGATTTCGTTGAACACCACGCGCTTATAGCGGCTGTCGTCACCACCGATGGCTTCGCGCAGGTGCCAGGCAATGGCTTCCCCCTCGCGATCCAAGTCGGTTGCGAGATAGATGGTGTCAGCATCTTTGGCGAGCCGGCGCAGCTCTTCGATGACCTTCTCTTTACCTGGAAGGATCTCGTACTTGGCTTTCCAGCCATGATCGGGATCGACACCCATACGCGAGACCAGCTGCTTGCGCGCTTTCTCTTTCGGCGAGAGCACCGGACCTTCGCCCGCAGCAGCCTTGCCGCGCTTGGCGGCTGGCTCTTTGCTGGCGCTAGCCGAACCGCTGGTGGGCAGGTCTCGGATATGGCCGATACTCGACTTCACCACGTATTGGTTACCCAGATACTTGTTGATGGTCTTGGCCTTAGCCGGGGATTCCACAATGACCAGCGATTTGCCCATGGATCAGAAAATTCCTGAATTCTAGAAGTGAAAGGCGGTTGGCGCCTGACGCGGCACCGCTATATATAGTTGATACAAGGTGAGGTCAAGCACAGGCTTCTGTGCACACTCGCCTTATGCCTTGGAAAAAAGGCTCGGTTCGGCTTGCACCAAAGCAAAGCGTGGCACCTGCTCGCCGTCAACCTCGACCGACTCAAGAAACATGCTCAGAGGGCGCACCCAAAAGCCGTAATCGCCATACAGGGCTTGGTAAAAGACCACTTCTTCTTCGGTTTCGGAATGCCGCGCAATACTGAATACGCGGTACTGCGGACCTTTGTAATGTTGGTAGAGCCCAGGTTGTATCGGCATGTGTTGGCCCTCACTCAAATTTTTTCAAAATAAAAACAAAATAAATCCACAAAAACAAAAACCGGGGCACTTGGCCCCGGCTTCCATCAACGAGACGCTTAAACGCGTTCGAAGACGGTGGAGATGCCTTGGCCGAGACCAATGCACATAGTGGCCACCCCGAAGGTGCCGCTATTCTGCTTCATCACGTTCAGCAAGGTGCCGGAAATACGGGCACCGGAGCAACCGAACGGGTGACCCAGGGCGATCGCGCCGCCGTGCAGGTTAACCTTCTCGTTCATCTTGTCGAGCACTTTCAGATCTTTCAGCACTGGCAGGGCCTGTGCGGCGAAAGCTTCGTTGAGTTCGAAAAAGTCGATATCGTTGATGCCAAGGCCCGCACGCTTCAGGGCTTTTTGTGTTGCCGGAACTGGACCATAGCCCATGATTGCCGGATCCACACCTGCCACTGCCATCGAACGGATAACCGCCATTGGCTGAATACCCAGGTCCTGTGCACGCTGTGCCGACATCACGATCATGCACGAAGCACCATCGGTGATCTGCGACGAAGTACCGGCAGTCACGGTGCCGCCCTTTGGATTGAAGGCAGGCTTGAGGGCCGCCAGACTTTCCAGGGTGGTTTCCGGACGAATGGTTTCGTCGTAGTCGAACAGTTTCAGGAAACCGTTCTCGTCGTAGCCCTGCATCGGGATGATTTCGTCTTTGAACTTGCCTTCCACGGTGGCCTTGTGGGCCAACTGGTGGGAACGCACGCCAAAAGCGTCTTGCTGTTCGCGAGTGATGCCGTGCATTTTGCCGAGCATTTCCGCGGTCAGGCCCATCATGCCCGAGGCTTTCGCCGCATACAGAGACATGTGCGGGTTCGGATCGACACCGTGCATCATGCTCACGTGGCCCATATGCTCGACGCCACCAACCACGAACACGTCACCGTTGCCGGTCATGATCGCTTGCGCAGCGGTGTGCAGCGCGCTCATCGACGAGCCACACAGACGGCTGACGGTCTGGCCAGCCGAGGTGTGCGGGATCTGGGTCATCAGCGACGCCATGCGCGCGATGTTCCAGCCCTGCTCCAGGGTCTGGTTGACGCAGCCCCAGATCACGTCCTCGACTTCAGCAGGATCGACCTTGGCGTTGCGTTCCAGCAGTTTGCTGATCAGGTGCGCCGACATGTCTTCGGCGCGGGTGTTGCGGTGCATGCCGCCCTTGGAGCGGCCCATCGGAGTACGACCGAAGTCGACAATCACGACGTCTCTTGGATTCAAGCTCATAAAATTTCACTCTCGCTCAAAAGTTGGGACGCTTAACCGAAGAACCGTTGGCCGGTTTTGGCCATTTCACGCAGTTTCGCGGTCGGGTGGTACAGCGCGCCCAAATCAGCGTACTGGTCAGCCAGGGCAACGAACTCGGCAACACCGATCGAATCGATGTAGCGCAGTGCACCGCCACGGAATGGAGGGAAACCGATACCGTAGACCAGACCCATGTCGGCTTCGGCGGCGGTTTCAACGATGCCGTCTTCCAGGCAACGCACGGTTTCCAGGCACAGCGGGATCATCATCCAGTTGATGATGTCTTCGTCGGTGACTTCGCGCTGCTCGTAAACGATCGGCTTGAGCACTTCGAGTACCGACGGATCGGCGACTTTCTTCTGCTTGCCTTTCTTGTCGGCCTCGTAGGCATAGAAGCCCTTGCCGTTCTTCTGACCCAGGCGCTTGGCTTCGTACAGCACGTCGATGGCCGAACGACGGTCATCCTTCATGCGATCCGGGAAGCCTTCAGCCATTACGTCACGACCATGGTGACCGGTGTCGATACCGACCACGTCCATCAGGTATGCCGGGCCCATCGGCCAACCGAATTTTTCCATGACCTTGTCGATACGGACGAAGTCCACACCAGCGCTGACCAATTTGGCGAAACCGCCGAAGTACGGGAACAGGACGCGGTTGACCAGGAAGCCCGGGCAGTCGTTGACGACGATCGGGTTCTTGCCCATTTTCTTGGCGTAGGCCACGGTGGTGGCAACCGCCAGCTCACTCGACTTTTCGCCACGGATCACTTCCACCAGCGGCATCATGTGCACCGGATTGAAGAAGTGCATGCCAACGAAGTTTTCCGGACGCTTGAGGGCCTTGGCCAGCAGGCTGATGGAAATGGTCGAGGTGTTGGACGCGAGGATGGTGTCCTCTTTGACCTGACCTTCAACTTCAGCCAATACGGCTTGCTTGACCTTCGGGTTCTCGACAACAGCTTCGACCACCAGATCGACGTGACCGAAGTCGCCGTAGGACAGGGTCGGACGAATGGCGTTGAGCACTTCAGCCATTTTCGCAGCGGTCATGCGACCTTTATCGACGCGGCCAACCAGCAGTTTGGCGGCTTCGGCCAGCCCCTGCTCGATACCGTGTTCGTTGATGTCCTTCATCAGGATCGGCGTACCTTTGGAAGCCGACTGATAGGCGATACCACCCCCCATGATGCCGGCGCCGAGTACGGCAGCCTGCTTCACGTCTTTGGCGATTTCGTCGTAGGCCTTGGCCTTTTTCTTCAGTTCCTGATCGTTCAGGAACAGACCGATCAAGCTCTGCGCGGCAGAGGTCTTGGCCAGTTTGACGAAACCTGCAGCTTCGACTTCCAGTGCCTTGTCACGACCGAAGTTCGCGGCTTTCTGGATGGTCTTGATCGCTTCAACCGGCGCCGGATAGTTCGGGCCAGCTTGACCGGCGACGAAACCTTTGGCGGTTTCGAAAGCCATCATTTGTTCAATGGCGTTCAGCTTGAGTTTTTCAAGTTTCGGCTGACGCTTGGCCTTGAAGTCAAACTCGCCGGAGATGGCGCGTTTGATCAGTTCAAGGGCAGCTTCCTGCAGCTTCTCCGGAGCAACCACGGCGTCGACAGCGCTGACTTTCAGCGCGTCTTCAGGGCGGTTTTCCTTACCGGAGGCAATCCATTCGATGGCGTTGTCGACACCGATCAGACGCGGCAGACGCACGGTGCCGCCGAAGCCTGGGTAGATGCCCAGTTTGACTTCCGGCAGACCAATCTTGGCCTTGGTCGACATGACGCGATAGTCAGCCGCCAGGCACATTTCCAGACCGCCGCCCAGTGCGATGCCATTGATGGCAACTACGGTTGGGACGTTGAGGTCTTCGAAATCGCTGAAGATCTTGTTGGCTTCGAGATTGCCAGCAACCAGCTCGGCATCCGGCAGCT
This sequence comes from Pseudomonas sp. AIG, assembly GCF_977020205.1. Classification (NCBI taxonomy): domain Bacteria; kingdom Pseudomonadati; phylum Pseudomonadota; class Gammaproteobacteria; order Pseudomonadales; family Pseudomonadaceae; genus Pseudomonas; species Pseudomonas sp. AIG. Next base: position 28,826 of record NZ_CDROCK010000053.1, read on the forward strand.
TGAAGTTGTCGACAAATTCGGTGATGTCGGCGCCGACGATGAACACGTCCTTGCCACTGCTGACGATCACGCCCTTGATCGAAGCATCTGCCTTGATGGTGTCTACGGCCTGACGCAGTTCGTTCAGGGTTAGACGGTTGAACTTGTTGACGGACTCACCCTTGAGGTCGAATTTCAATTCGACGATGCCACTTTCAAGAGCTTTAACCGTGATGGCTTTACCTTCGTAAATCATCAACTGATCTCCACGATATGGAAGCTGAACAGTACACGTCGGACGCAGGCGAATGGCTCGGCAGGACGCTTTTTCGTCGATGCTAACGCCAATCCACCCGGCACACCCGCCAACGCGATAGTCGGGATTCTGTAGGAGCAGTCTGTAAGACAAACGCTCAATTCATACGCCCGTTTGATTTGGGTGCATCACCTTCACGGAATTTCCGACAATTGTCAATCGCCCAAAATACGGGTTGAAATGCGACTTTGCGGTCATTTCTGTAAGACGAAGACCCGCAACACGCGTCTGCATGTGAAGCCATTCATAGAATCAATAGTTAGAAAAGTCGCCCTAATTCACGGCAGCCCTTGTTTAAAGGGCTACGCTGGGGACTACCGGAGAATGCGCTGAGCGCTCCAAGCCACATCTTTGCATCAAAAAAAGGTTTCCGGCCTGCCTGGCCAACCCGCCCGATGAATTATGTCGGGCTTTTTATTGCGCGTCTGCCGGACATTTCACACCGTTGCAGTGGGAAAAGTCCGTGCATCACGCCAGCGCTTTCAGAGTGGCGTCGATATCCTGCAAAACCGTGGCTTCGCCTTTCTCACCCCAGTACAGAGCGATCATCTGCTTGTCTGCCTCGACTTTGAAAACATTGCCCGGCAACTTTTCGAAATGATTGAGCAGCGCTTGATCCTCGCAGATTTCCTGCCATTGATTGACCCAAACACCCGGCGATTTCTGCCAGTAAGTCCAGCAGACAGGCTGCTTGCCCCGACGTGGCCGATGATACTGCGCACACGGGTTCGGCGGCTCTTGCGCCAGCCAGTGCGGCCACTCCTGAGGCGCCAGCTGCATGGCCAGCCCCATGCGTCGAGCTTCCATGCGCAGAGCGATGCGACCGCTTTGCGCGCGCGATGGGCGTAACCACGCCAGCGGACTTAAAACCACCAGCAGGATTGACACCACCAACCAGACCGTCATATCTCTATTCCCAATTCTTGGTGAGCGCATTGTGTCACTTTGGAACCAATGCGCTTGAAACCAGCCATACTTAACAATATTGAAACCTCACGAGGAGCACCTCATGCCCTACACCCATATCCTGGTCGCCGTAGACTTGACCGAAGAGTGCGACCCTGTGATTCACCGCGCCCGAGAGCTGTCGGCGAGTAATGGCGCCAAGTTGTCGCTGGTGCATATCGTCGAGCCGATGGCCATGGCGTTCGGCGGCGACGTGCCGATGGATCTGTCACAACTGCAACAGCAGCAGTTCGATCAGGCCAAGGAGCGCCTCGAGCGCTTGAAAGCCAAATACTCTGAGCTTGAAGGTGCCAACTGCCATCTGACTTATGGTCAGCCGCGCCAGGAAATCCACCATTTCGCCAAAGAACAAGCGTGCGATCTGATCGTGGTCGGCAGCCATGGCCGTCATGGTCTGGCGCTGTTGCTCGGCTCGACCGCGAATGACGTGCTGCACGGCGCGCCCTGCGATGTATTGGCGGTACACCTGGTCAAACGCTGAAACACTGATCATTGTGGGAGCGAGCCTGCTCGCGAAGGCTTCGGCACATTCAGCATTAATGCCGCCTGACACATCGCATTCGCGAGCAGGCTCGCTCCCACATTGGGTCTCATCCCGTATATGAAAAGCCCGGCGTTCATCACTGAACGCCGGGCTTTTTCACATCCGGATCAATCAGGCATCCAGCTCGGCCCAACGCTCAACCAACGCATCCAGCTCAGCCTGCAACTGCTCCAGCGAAGCAATCACCATGGCAGTTTCAGCCGCAGGACGCTGATAGAAACCGCCCTCAGCCATCTCAGCCTCGACAGCAGCAATCTGCTGCTCCTTGGCATCGATATCGCCAGGCAACGCTTCCAGCTCACGCTGCAGTTTGTAGCTCAACTTCTTCTTCGCCGCCGGAGCAGCTGCCGCAGGCGCTGCGACCACAGCAGGCTCAGCGGTCACCACCGCGGAGTTCAAGTCAGCCTTACCCGACTTGCTTTCAGTCACGCCCAACAGGCGCGGTGAACCACCCTGACGGATCCAGTCCTGATAGCCGCCGACGTATTCACGCACCTTGCCTTCACCTTCGAAGACCAGGGTGCTGGTGACCACGTTGTCGAGGAATGCCCGGTCGTGGCTGACCATCAGCACGGTGCCGTTAAAGGTCAGCAGCACTTCTTCGAGCAGCTCGAGGGTTTCCACATCGAGGTCGTTGGTCGGTTCGTCGAGCACCAGCAGGTTCGCCGGTTTACTGAACAGTTTGGCCAGCAGCAGACGCGCACGCTCACCACCCGACAGCGCCTTGACCGGCGTGCGAGCACGCTGCGGGCTGAACAGGAAGTCGCCGAGGTAGCTCAGCACGTGACGGCTCTGGCCATCGATATCGATGAAGTCGCGACCTTCGGCGACGTTGTCGATCACGGTTTTTTCCAGATCCAGCTGATGACGCAACTGGTCGAAGTACGCCACGTCGATGCGCGTGCCCTCTTCCACTTTGCCGCTGGTCGGTTGCAGACCGCTGAGCATCAGTTTCAGCAGGGTGGTCTTGCCAGTACCGTTGGCGCCGAGCAGACCAATACGGTCGCCGCGCGTCAGCACCATCGAGAAGTCCTTGATCAGGAACGGGCCGCCCGGGTGCGCGAAACTCACGTTCTCAAGGACCATCACCTGCTTGCCGGACTTGTCGGCAGTGTCCAACTGAATGTTGGCCTTGCCAGTGCGCTCACGACGCTCGCTGCGCTCAACGCGCAGGGCTTTCAGGGCGCGGACGCGGCCTTCGTTACGGGTGCGGCGAGCCTTGATGCCCTGGCGGATCCAGACTTCTTCCTGGGCCAGTTTCTTGTCGAACAGCGCGTTGGCGGTCTCTTCGGCGGCCAGCGCGGCTTCTTTGTGTACGAGGAAACTGGCGTAGTCGCCGTTCCAGTCGATCAGGCCGCCGCGATCCAGTTCGAGGATGCGCGTGGCAAGGTTTTGCAGGAAAGAACGGTCGTGCGTGATGAACAGCACGGCGCCCTGGAAATCTTTCAGCGCTTCTTCGAGCCAGGCAATCGCACCGATGTCCAGGTGGTTGGTCGGTTCGTCGAGCAGCAGCAGATCCGGCTCGGACACCAGCGCCTGTGCCAGCAGCACGCGACGACGCCAGCCGCCGGACAACTGGGCGAGGGTCTTGTCGGCCGGCAGTTGCAGACGGCTCAAGGTGCTTTCGACCAGAGTCTGCAAACGCCAGCCATCACGGGCTTCGAGGTCTTGCTGAACGTGCATCAGCTTGTTCAGGTCTTCCTCAGTGACGCAGTTCTGCGCGAGGTGATGATACTCGGCGAGCAACGCACCCACGCCATCCAGGCCTTCAGCGACCACGTCGAACACCGTCCGATCGTCGGCCACTGGCAATTCTTGCGGCAATTCGCCGATTTTCAGACCGGGGGCACGCCACACCGAGCCTTCATCGGGCTTCTGGTCGCCCTTGACCAGTTTCATCATGCTGGACTTGCCAGTGCCGTTGCGGCCGATGATGCACACCCGCTCACCACGGGCGATCTGCCAGGACACCTTGTCCAACAACGGCATAGCGCCGAACGCAAGGGACACATCGCTGAATTTGAGCAGGGTCATGAGCTTCTCCAAAAACCGGGCGCGCATTCTACCTGAGTTAGGGCTTCAGCAGGCCGGCAATTTGTCTGTCGAAGCACTCTGCACAACATTTGTTGCGAACTTGTGCTGCGAGGCCCGCAAAGCTTTCGCCGCTTGCTGGCAAAAGGCTAAGCTACAGACAATTCAGTGCTGACCGAGGTCGGCACTTGTCATGATTTCTCTGCCCGGATGTCTCATGCGCAGTCGCCTTTTCAGTGTCTTGTCCTGTTTGCTACTTACCGCCGCTGCCGCTCAATCCGCCCAGGCGGTGGACCTGTCCACCCAACGCCAGTATTACGATGAAGCCAAGCGCGCGCTGGCCAAGGGCGATACCGGCCCGTACTTCCGTTACAGCCAGGCGCTGGCCGATTACCCGCTGGAACCGTATCTGGCCTACGACGAACTGACCGCGCGCCTGAAAACCGCGAGCAATGCGGAAATCGAAAAATTCCTCGCCGAACACGGCGATCTGCCCCAAGCCAACTGGATGAAACTGCGCTGGTTGCGCTGGCTCGCCGACCGTGGCGACTGGGCGACCTTCGTCAAGTATTACGACCCTAAACTCAACTTCACTGAACTGGACTGCCTGAATGCGCAGTACCAGATCAGCAGCAACCACAAGGCCGAGGGTTACGCCAACGCCGACAAACTCTGGCTGACCGGTAAATCGCAGCCCGCTGCGTGTGATGCGCTGTTCGGCATCTGGGCCGCTGACGGCCAGCTCACCGAGCAGAAACGCTGGGAGCGCACCAAACTCGCCGCTCAGGCCCGCAACTATCCGCTGGCCAACAGCCTGGTCAACGGCCTGACCACCCTTGCCCCGCGCGGTCGTTTGCTGGTGGATGTGGCGCAGAAACCGGAGCTGCTCAATCAGCCTTCGCGTTTCACCCCGGCCGACGAGCCGATGTCCGACGTGGTCAGCCTCGGCCTGCGTCGCCTCGCGCGTCAGGATCCGGACAAGGCCATGGCCCTGCTCGACGGCTACGCCAGCAGCATGCATTTCTCCCGCGATGAAAAAGTCGCGATCGCCCGGGAAATCGGCCTGACTCTCGCTCGGCGCTTCGACAGCCGCGCGCTGGACGTGATGACCAAGTACGATCCGGAGTTGCGCGACAACACCGTCTCGGAATGGCGTTTGCGCCTGCTGCTGCGTCTGGCGCGTTGGGACGATGCGTATCAGTTGACCCGCCGTCTGCCGCAGGATTTGGCCACCACCAACCGTTGGCGCTACTGGCAGGCGCGCAGTCTGGAACTGGCCCAACCGCAAAACCCGGAAGCGCAGACACTGTACAAAGGCCTCGCGCGGGAACGTGACTTCTACGGTTTCCTTGCCGCCGACCGCTCGCAATCGCCGTACTCGCTGAACAACAAGCCATTGGTGCTCAGTCAGGCGCTGATCAACAAGGTGCGCAACACCCCGGGCGTGCGCCGCGCGCTGGAATTCCATGCTCGCGGGCAGATCGTTGACGGTCGCCGCGAGTGGTATCACGTCAGCCGTCATTTCAGCCGCGATGAAATGGTTGCCCAGGCAAAACTCGCTTATGACCTGAAATGGTATTTCCCGGCGATCCGCACCATCAGCCAGGCGCAGTACTGGGACGATCTGGATATTCGCTTCCCGATGGCCCACCGCGAGACCCTCGTGCGTGAAGCCAAGGTGCGTGGCCTGCATTCGAGCTGGGTGTTTGCCATCACCCGTCAGGAAAGCGCCTTCATGGACGATGCCCGCTCCGGCGTCGGCGCCAGCGGCCTGATGCAACTGATGCCCGGCACCGCCAAGGAAACCGCGCGCAAGTTCAGCATCCCGCTGGCTTCACCGCAGCAGGTGCTGGACCCGGACAAGAACATCCAGCTCGGCGCCGCTTACCTGAGCCAGGTGCACAGCCAGTTCAACGGCAACCGCGTCCTCGCCTCCGCCGCCTACAACGCCGGCCCCGGCCGTGTGCGTCAATGGCTGCGCGGCGCCGATCACCTGAGCTTTGACGTCTGGGTGGAAAGCATTCCGTTCGATGAAACCCGTCAGTACGTGCAGAACGTGTTGTCGTACTCGGTGATCTACGGCCAGAAGCTCAACTCGCCGCAGCCGCTGGTGGATTGGCATGAGCGGTATTTTGATGATCAGTGATCCAGCGCTTAGTGCCGGATAACGAAAAATGCCCGTATCTCGCGATACGGGCATTTTTTATGGGCACGGCCTTAGTGAATGGCAGGGTCGGTGACAGGATTCGTTGAAGCGCTCTTGCCATCATTGAACTGCAACGCCGCCAACCGTGCATACAGCGGATTGCTGGCAATCAGCTCCTGATGAGTACCAATGGCCACAAGTTTGCCCTGATCCATCACCGCGATCCGGTCCGCGTTTTTCACCGTGGCCAGTCGATGCGCGATCACCAGCGTGGTGCGGTTCTGCATCAGGCTCGGCAGCGCTTCCTGAATCAGGTGTTCGCTCTGCGCATCGAGGGCGCTGGTGGCTTCGTCCAGCAGCAAGATCGGCGCGTCGACCAGTAACGCCCGGGCGATCGCCAGACGCTGACGCTGGCCACCAGAAAGGCCGAGGCCACCATCGCCGAGATGAGTCTGGTAACCGTTGGGCATTTTCTCGATGAAGTCGTGAGCGTGAGCAATTCTTGCCGCTTCCTTGACTTGCTCCAGTGTCGCCCCCGGATTGCCGTACCGAATGTTCTCTTCAACGCTGCCGAAAAACAGCGCCGGCGACTGTGAGACCAAGGCAAAGTGCCGACGCAGGTCCAGCGGATCAAGGCTGGTCAGCGGCACGCCATCGATGAGGATCTGCCCTTCCAGCGGGTCATAAAATCGCAACAGCAAGTCATACACTGTGGACTTACCGGCACCGGACGGCCCCACCAGCGCCAGTGTCTCCCCAGCCCGAATGGTCAGATTCAAGCCGTTGACCGCGTAGCTTTCAGGACGCGACGGATAGGAAAAACGTACTTCCTGTAATTGCAGTTCACCCCGCACGCGCTCTGGCAGGGTCACCAGCCCGGTGGTAGGCGGCTGGATGATGTTTTCCGAACCCAGCAGTTCGGCGATGCGCTCGGCGGCACCTGCCGCGCGCTGCAGTTCGCCGATCACCTCACTCAAAGTGCCGATCGCACTGCCGACGATCAGGCTGTAAAAAACAAACGCCGCCAGTTCGCCACCGGTGATGCGCCCGGCAATCACGTCCATGCCACCGACCCACAACATCACCGCCACCGCGCCGAGCACCAGCACGATCACCATGGTGATCATCCACGAGCGCTGGAAGATGCGTTTGCGCGCCGTGTCGAAGGCGTCCTCTACGGTTGTCGCAAAACGTCGCTCGTCCTGCACCTGGTGATTATAGGCCTGCACGGTTTTGATCTGGCCGAGGGTTTCCGACACATAGCTGCCGATATCGGCCACCCGGTCCTGGCTCAGCCGCGACAGATTGCGCACGCGCCGGCCGAAAATCAGGATCGGTGCCACCACGAACGGCAAGGCAATCACCACGATGCTGGTGAGTTTCGCGTTGGTCACGAACAACAGGATGACACCGCCAATGACCATCAGCAGGTTGCGCAGGAACATCGACAGCGATGAGCCGATCACCGACTGCAGCAGCGTTGTATCGGCGGTCAGCCGCGACTGGATCTCCGAACTGCGGTTGTTCTCGTAAAAGCCCGGATGCAGATAGACCAGATGGTTGAACACCTCGCGGCGGATGTCGGCTACGCAGCGCTCGCCGATCCACGACACCCAGTAGAACCGCGCGAACGTGCCGACCGCCAGCCCCAGCACCATCAACATGAAGATGCCAATGCTCTGATTGAGCTGATGCGGCGACTGAGTCATGAAGCCGCGGTCGACCAACAGTTTGATCCCCTGCCCCATCGACAACGTGACAGCGGCCGTGACGATCAACGCCAGCAGCGCGCCGATGACTTGCCAGCGGTAAGGAGCCAGAAATCGACTGGTCAGACGCAAGGCGCGACGGTGTCGTGAAGTAAGCTTCGGGGCCATTCAGTTACACATCCGTATTGGTGAAAGGGCTAGCCTAAACCTTCTTTGGGGTGGAACTCTGTAAATCACAATGAGTCAGGTTAAATATGCCCCCAAAGACTAGGCCATAGTTGCTATCGGTCTAACGTCGTGGTTGAGACGAACGGTCATTTCTGTTGGACTGGAATGGCCGCTCATGACGGATCGAAGGCGCTGTCACAGCCTGGTCACGTGGCGGTTTTAATCTGGGTACACAACCTGATGAGGAGACAGGCCATGTCCTTGCAACACAGCAGCGATGACAAGATTGAAGTGATCCGCACCAAACCCGGCCAGACTCTGGGTTGCTCGATTATCGATAAGGACGGGCGTGAAGTACCGATCACTGAAGACATGATCCAGGACGCGTGCCGCGAACTGGAGAAGCGATTGGTCAAGCCTGCCGAACAAAAGTGATATAGCCACCGTCTTCCTGACCCGGCCCCTTTGGCCGGGTTTTTTCTGTCTGCAGGTCCGGCACTTGTGGCGCGGCCTTCGCGAGCAGGCTCGCTCCCACAGCAGATTTTCAGTGCATCACAGATCCATGTGGGAGCGAGCCTGCTCGCGAAAGGGCCGACTCGGTATCTAGACAGCCACAGCCCCCAGCGCTGCCACGATCCTCGCCAACTCCGGCGAATCCCCTTCAATCCGCACCTTCAGGCCTTCAATCTCGCGTCGCACTGGATACTGCTTGCGCAACACATCGAACGCCGCACGCTGCTCGCCGACATTGCCTACAAGGCTGCGACGAAAATCCGCATCATCGCGGCGCGGGTCGTACACGCCACGGCAGAGCATCGCCAGCGCCCAGGCTGGATCGCTGTCAGCATGCAAGGTGACTTGCGACAACCACGGTGCCGGCAGCAAGTCACTGAGCTGGATACTCGCCGGCTGGCCGATGAACTCGCAATAGGCTTGATAGATCTGCGCCGTGCCGCGCTGTTTGCCATCGAGGCTGTAACCGGCAATGTGCGGGGTGGCCAACACGCAGAGTTCGGCCAAGGCCACATCAACCTCGGGTTCGGCCTCCCAGACATCGAGCACCGCTTGCAGGTCTTCACGATCCAGCAGCACGTTGCGCAGTGCGGCGTTATCCACCACCGGACCACGCGCCGCGTTGATCAACCAGGCACCGGGCTTGAGTTGCTGCAAACGTTGCTGATCAAACAGATGCCAGGTCGCGCCGCCGCCACTGCGAGTCAGCGGCGTGTGCAGACTGATCACGTCGCACTGCTCAATGATCGCTTCAAGGCTGACGTAATCGCCGCCCTCGGCAGCCTGACGCGGCGGGTCGCAGACTTTGACGTTCCAGCCAAGGCCCTTCAGGACCTTGATCAGGCGCCCTCCTACCTCACCGGCACCCACGACACCGAAAGTCCGTTGAGTGAGATCGACGCCTTCGATTTCGGCGAGCGTCATCAGACTGCCCAGCACGTAATCGACCACGCCGCGAGCGTTGCAGCCGGGCGCACTCGACCAGGTGATGCCGACCTCGTTGAAGTATTCGAGATCCAGATGATCCGTACCGATGGTGCAAGTGCCGACAAAACGGACCTTGCTACCTTCCAGCAACGCGCGGTTGACATTGGTCACCGAGCGCACAAGCAATACGTCAGCCTGCTCGACCGTCGCACGGTCGATGGAACGGCCCGGCACCCGGCGGATCTCGCCGAAACCGGCAAAAAAGGCATCGAGCAGCGGGATATTTTCGTCGGCAACAATCAGCATGGCGGGCTCCTTTGGCGGATCGGCAGTTTAGGTGCAGATCGGTCGCCGGGCCAGCAGGCTTTGCGCTTACAAATCCGCAACAGAGGATTTTTCCTGACTGTAACGTCAGCGGCGTAGAATGCGGCGCCCTGCGCATCAACCTTTGTGGACGCTTTGCCTGTGAATTCTGTAACTGACCAACCTGTCGCCGTCTCCCTGACCCGCCCCGCGCGGATCCGCCTGGAGTTCAAGAACCTGCTGGCCCTCGCGCTGCCGATCATCATTGCGCAACTGGCGACCACGGCCATGGGCTTCGTCGATGCGGTGATGGCCGGCCGCGTCGGGCCGAAGGATCTGGCGGCCGTAGCGCTGGGCAATTCGATCTGGGTGCCGGTGTTTCTGCTGATGACCGGCACCCTGCTGGCAACCACGCCGAAAGTCGCGCAGCGCTTCGGCGCCGGCACCCACAACGAAATCGGCCCGCTCGTGCGTCAGGCGCTGTGGCTGGCGCTGGTGGTCGGACTGATCGCGACGGCGATGCTGGTGGCCGCCGAGCCGGTGCTGCACCTGATGAAAGTCGATCCCGAGCTGATCGGCCCGTGCATGCAGTACCTGCACGGCATCGCCAGTGGTCTACCGGCGGTGGCGTTCTATCACGTGTTGCGCTGCACCAGTGACGGCATTGGCCGTACGCGTCCGGCAATGGTATTGGGCCTGTGTGGTCTGGCACTGAACATTCCACTGAACTACATCTTCATCTATGGCCACTTCGGTGTACCGGCGATGGGCGGCGTCGGTTGCGGCTGGGCCACAGCGATTGTGATGTGGGTAATGGCGCTGGGGCTGGCCGGGTATGAGCGCTGGGCCCCGGCCTATCGTTCGAGCGAAATTTTCAGCCGTTTCGACTGGCCGCAATGGGCGGTGATCAAGCGTCTGCTGGCGATTGGTCTGCCGATCGGTATCGCGGTGTTCGCCGAATCGAGCATTTTTGCCGTCATCGCCCTGCTGATCGGCAGCCTCGGCGCGACCGTGGTGGCCGGGCACCAGATTGCGCTGAACGTCAGCTCGCTGGTGTTCATGATTCCCTATTCGTTGGGCATGGCGGTGACTGTACGCGTCGGCCAGGCATTGGGCCGCGAGGAACCGCGTGAAGCACGTTTTGCCGCCGGCGTCGGCATGGGCACCGCGCTGGCTTACGCTTGCCTGTCGGCAAGCATGATGCTGTTGCTGCGCGAGCCGATTGCGGCGATCTACACCGCTGACCCGACGGTGATTCACATCGCGGCAATGCTGATTGTGTACTCGGCGCTGTTCCAGTTTTCCGATGCTATTCAGGTGACCGCTGCCGGCGCTCTGCGTGGTTATCAGGACACTCGGGTGACGATGATCCTGACGCTGTTCGCCTATTGGGGCATTGGTTTGCCGGTGGGTTACGCTCTCGGCCTGACCGACTGGCTCGGCGAGCCACGCGGTCCGAGCGGTTTGTGGCAGGGTTTGATCGTTGGCTTGAGTTGTGCGGCGTTGATGCTGTCGATTCGCCTGACGCGTAGTGCGCGCAAGCGTATTCGGATCAGTCGTAGCGCAGGCTAAGCCATTAACACAGGACAAAAAAAGTGGGAGCGAGCTTGCTCGCGAATGCGGTGATTCAGTCGACATTTACAGTGACTGACACTCCGCTTTCGCGAGCAAGCTCGCTCCCACAGTTGTTTTATGTGTAGCTGCTGTTAAGCGTGTTTCTTGCGAATCCAGTACAGGTAAGTACCGGCCTCTTCGTGCTGGCTCACCAGTTCATGGTCGAGAAACACACAGAACTTCGGAATATCGCGACGGGTCGAGGGATCGGTGGCTATCACCTTGAGCAGGCCGCCGGGCACCAGGTCACGGATGTGCTGGTGCAGCATCATCACCGGTTCCGGGCAATTGAGGCCGGTGGCGTCGAGGGTGCCGTCGACCGGGGTATCGATCATTTCACTCATGATTCACTCCTGAAACTGGCCGGCATTGTCGCGCATTGCCGGGTGTTCGGTCATCTGTGGCGTTACGCCACACCCCCCTGTGGGAGCGAGCCTGCTCGCGAATGCGGTGGATTATTCAACAAAGAGGTGTCTGACATGGCCTCTTCGCGAGCAGGCTCGCTCCCACAAGGTTTTGCAGTGTGTCAGCGAGATTTGGCTTTCTTGGTGTCATGCCGGCGCAGGTGGCAGGTCACTTCCTCGCGGTCGTGATACAGCTGCTTGCAGCCAATATCGACCTTGATCCCGCGTGCCTTGAAACCATCGGCAATGCGCTCGAGCAAACGCTTCACTTCGGCGTAACGCTGCTTCATCGGCAACTTCAGGTTGACCACCGCCTCGCGGCAATGCCCCTCGCCAATCCACTCTTCGAGCATCGCGGCGTTACGCGCCGGTTTCTCGACGATGTCGCAGACCATCCAGTCCACTGGTTGCTTGGGCTTGAAAGTAAAACCGTCGGCCATCAAGTGCTGGACCAGACCGGTGTCCATCAGGCTTTCGGCCATCGGGCCGTTGTCGATGGCGGTCACCAGCATGCCGCGATTGACCAGTTGCCAGGTCCAGCCGCCCGGCGCAGCGCCGAGATCGACGCCGGTCATGTCGCTGTGCAGGCGATCTTCCCACTGGTCACGCGGGATAAAGTGGTGCCAGGCCTCCTCCAGCTTCAGCGTCGAACGGCTTGGCGCCTCACGCGGGAACTTCAGGCGCGGAATACCCATCGGCCACATCGCCGAGTTACCGGCATCGGCCATCCCCAGAAACACTTCACGACCGCTCTTGAAGGTCAGCAGCAGACGCGGCTTGTTCGCGTCATCCACCAGTTTGCCGGCGCCGGTCAGGGCCTTGCGCAGCGGGCCTTCGAATTTCTTGCAGAAGTTCGACAGTTCTTTGCCGTCATTGGTATCGACGACTTCCAGCCAGAGACTGCCGCACACCGGGAATTCGGCCATGTGTGCGAGGATCACGCTGATGCGATCGGTTTCCGGCAGATCAATGAAAACCCCGCGCGCCCATTGGCGCGGGAAGATCAGCTCGGCGAAACGCTGACCGCGCATCAGGCGCTCGGCGCCGTCTTCTTCGGTGCAGACAAACTCGGCGCACGCGGTGGCCGCTTTGGCCTTGGCGTAGCCGGCCACGTTGAGCTGGGCGGCGAGGTCGGAAATCTCCGAACAGACTTCGCCTTCGAAGCCTGGCCGGCAATGCATGAATAGGGTGTTCATTCTTACTCCTGGGCAGCGGGCGATCATTCGGCCGCTGCGCGATGTCCAGACCTTGCGTTGCAGCAAAGCCTGTCACGAAAACCGGCGCATGATAGCCGATGTCGGAACCTTGGTTCCGCTCATAGAGTCCAGTTATTAGCCAGCTACCTAAAACAGGGCTAGGTTTAAAGCTCTATTCGTCCCCCGATCCGTAGCCGTGCGGATTCAAAGGAGTGATTGTAATGCCGTCCCTCGATAGCCTGAAAACGCTGAAAACCCTGCAAATCGACGACAAGACCTACCACTATTTCAGTTTGCCGGATGCCGCCAAAAGCCTGGGCGACCTCGACAAGCTGCCGATGTCGCTGAAAGTCCTGCTGGAAAACCTGTTGCGCTGGGAAGATGAAAAAACTGTCACCGGCGCCGACCTCAAGGCGATTGCCGCATGGCTCAAGGAGCGTCGCTCCGACCGTGAAATCCAGTACCGCCCGGCGCGGGTATTGATGCAAGACTTTACCGGCGTACCCGCCGTGGTTGACCTCGCCGCAATGCGTGCAGCGATGGCCAAGGCCGGCGGCGATCCGCAGCGGATCAATCCACTGTCACCGGTGGATCTGGTGATCGACCACTCGGTGATGGTCGACAAATTCGCCACGCCGAGCGCGTTCGAACAGAACGTCGACATCGAGATGCAACGTAACGGCGAACGTTATGCCTTCCTGCGTTGGGGCCAGAGTGCTTTCGACAATTTCAGCGTGGTGCCGCCGGGCACCGGCATCTGCCATCAGGTCAACCTTGAATACCTCGGTCGCACCGTGTGGACCAAGGATGAAGACGGCCGAACTTATGCGTTCCCCGACACCCTGGTCGGCACCGACTCGCACACCACCATGATCAACGGCCTCGGCGTACTCGGCTGGGGCGTCGGCGGGATCGAGGCCGAAGCGGCGATGCTCGGGCAACCGGTGTCGATGCTGATTCCCGAAGTGATCGGTTTCAAACTGACCGGCAAACTCAAGGAAGGCATCACCGCCACCGACCTGGTGCTGACGGTGACGCAGATGCTGCGCAAGAAAGGCGTAGTGGGCAAGTTCGTCGAGTTCTACGGTGACGGCCTCGCCGACCTGCCGCTGGCCGACCGTGCAACCATCGCTAACATGGCCCCGGAATATGGCGCGACGTGCGGTTTCTTCCCCGTTGACGACGTAACGCTGGAATACCTGCGCCTGTCCGGGCGGCCACCGGAAGTGGTGAAACTGGTCGAGGCGTACACCAAGGCGCAGGGCCTGTGGCGTCTGCCGGGTCAGGAACCCGTGTTCACCGACAGCCTGGCGCTGGACATGGGCAGCGTCGAAGCGAGTCTGGCCGGACCAAAACGCCCGCAGGATCGCGTGTCGCTGCCGAATGTACCGCAAGCCTTCAGCGACTTCATCGACCTGCAATTCAAGCCTACAAGCAAAGAAGAAGGACGCCTGGAAAGCGAGGGCGGTGGCGGGGTCGCGGTGGGCAATGCCGATCTGGTCGGGGAAACCGAATATGAATATGAAGGCCACACCTATCGCCTGAAAAACGGCGCCGTGGTTATCGCCGCGATCACCTCCTGCACCAACACCTCCAACCCGAGCGTGATGATGGCCGCCGGCCTGCTGGCGAAAAAAGCCGTGGAGAAAGGCCTGAACCGCAAACCGTGGGTGAAGAGTTCGCTGGCACCGGGCTCGAAAGTGGTCACCGACTACTACAAGGCTGCGGGGCTGACGCAATACCTCGATCAGCTCGGCTTTTCGCTGGTCGGTTACGGCTGCACCACCTGCATCGGCAACTCCGGACCACTGCCGGAGCCGATCGAGAAAGCTATCCAGAAAGCCGACCTGACCGTGGCATCGGTGCTGTCCGGTAACCGCAACTTCGAGGGCCGCGTGCATCCACTGGTGAAAACCAACTGGCTGGCCTCGCCACCGTTGGTCGTCGCTTATGCCCTGGCCGGCAGCGTGCGCAGCGACATCAGCAGCGAACCGCTGGGCGAAGACCAGCAAGGCAATCCGGTGTATCTACGGGATATCTGGCCATCGAGTAAAGAGATCGCCGATGCGGTGAGTCAGGTCAACACGGCGATGTTCCACAAGGAATACGCCGAAGTGTTTGCAGGCGATGAGCAGTGGCAGGCGATCGAGGTGCCGCAAGCGGCGACGTACGTGTGGCAGGACGATTCGACTTACATCCAGCATCCACCGTTTTTTGATGATATTTCCGGGCCGCTGCCGGCAATCAAAGACGTCAAAGCTGCACGGGTGCTGGCCTTGCTCGGCGACTCGGTAACCACCGACCACATCTCCCCCGCCGGCAACATCAAGGCCGACAGCCCGGCCGGACGTTACCTGCGCGAAAAAGGCGTGGAGCCACGGGACTTCAACTCCTACGGCTCACGGCGTGGCAATCATGAAGTGATGATGCGCGGCACCTTCGCCAACATCCGTATCCGCAACGAAATGCTCGGTGGCGAAGAAGGTGGCAACACGATCTACATTCCAACCGGCGAGAAACTGGCGATCTACGACGCGGCGATGAAATATCAGGCTTCGGGCACGCCGCTGGTGGTGATTGCCGGGCAAGAATATGGCACCGGCTCCAGTCGCGACTGGGCAGCCAAGGGCACCAATCTGCTGGGCGTGAAAGCGGTGATCGCCGAGAGTTTCGAGCGGATCCACCGTTCCAACCTGGTGGGCATGGGCGTATTGCCGCTGCAGTTCAAGCTTGATCAGAACCGCAAGAGCCTCAACCTCTCTGGCAAGGAAACCTTCGAAATCCAGGGTCTGACCGGCGTCGAACTGACACCGCGGATGAACCTGCCGCTGGTGATCACTCGTGAGGATGGGCGTCAGGATAAGATCGAAGTGTTGTGCCGGATCGATACGTTGAATGAGGTGGAGTACTTCAAGTCGGGCGGGATTTTGCATTACGTCCTGCGCCAGTTGATCGCCTCGTAACGCACAAACCAAAGTAGGAGCTGCCGCAGGCTGCGATCTTTTGATCTTGCTTTTAAAGCCAAAGTCAAAAGATCGCAGCCTGCGGCAGCTCCTACATACAGGCGAAAAAAAACCCGCCGAAGCGGGTTTTTCCCAAGACCATTATCGACTCCCTGTCGGCAGCGATCCTTGCAAATGGTCGATCATCCATGATCCTGAAACACTCCCTGTGTCTCAGTTGATGTGTGTAGATTACGCAGTGGATCCAATCAGCAATAGTCGTAAAAGCTACCAGCGCGTGTAAGACATTCGCCATAGCAACCCTTCCGAAAACCCTTAGCCCTGTCGGGCATCGAGCATGGACGCCGCGATCTGTGCGACTTTCAGCTGCCCCGAGGCCTGCTCCAGCGCGTCACCCTCCAAAAACCATCCCGCCGACAACCCGGCAAACGCCTGCACCCATTGCAGCAGCCTGCGGCGATCAAGCCCGGCCGCCTCGACAATCACCGCAAGCTGACGGCGAAAGCGCTGGGGATCAACAGCCGTCGGCAGGTCCGGGTTGCATATCAGGTTGGCATAGTCAAAACCGCGTTCGCCCCTGACCCGCTTCGGATCGATTGCCAACCAGCCACGCGAATCGAAATCCAGCACATTGTCGTGATGCATATCGCCGTGCAGCACCACCACGTCTTGTGGATCGGCAAGCAAGGCTTCGGCAGTTTGCAGGCTCAGGGCGTAGAGGCCGCCATGTTGTGCAGCCGCAATGCGCAGCGGAGCAAACCATGGCCCCAATTCAACCAGCGGCGGCGGTGGCGTTGCGCGCGGTACATGCAGTCGCGCCAGCGCCGAACACAGAATCCGGCTCGCCTCGTCGTCTTCGCCATGTATCGCCATGTGCATCAGCGAGCGCCTGCCCATGGCGCGCTCCATCAGCAGGCCATCCTCGTGATGAGCCAACACTTGCGCAGCGCCGCCACCGTCCCACCAGGTCATCAACCGGTTGCCATATTTCTCGTCGGTATCCAGCGCAACCTTGAGCATGGTCGGCGTGTCGTTCAGGCGTACCGGCAACAAACGGCTGCCGGGCGTGATGATCGGCGCACCGTCCGGGACCAGTGACCAGCGGTTCATCCAGGCTCCGAAAATATCAGCCACCGTCACGCTCACGGGCCTTGGCGCTTTCGGCAAGAAACTGTTCGAGGCGGCTCAACTGCTCCTCCCAGCCACGGCTGTCCATGAAATAAGCCTCTTTCTGACGAACATCGGGGATGTGCGCAAAACCCGACTCGGAAACCTTGAGCAACGTGCCACCTTCGTAATCCTGCAGCTCGAACTTGACCAGCGTGGTCGGCTCCTGGGAATAGTCGATTTTCGGGTTCACCGCATACGGATGCCAGCGAAACGAAAACAACTGCTGCGGCTCGACCCGCTCGATCAGCACATTCCACAACACGTGTTCATAACCGGGATACGTGACCTGCCCCTGCGTCCATTCACCGGCAATAAATCGCCGGCCCTCAAGCGCTACCCCAAACCACTGGCCAAACGCCTCGGCATCGACCAATGCACGCCAGACATGGGAACGCGACGCCTTGAGCGTGATCTTGCGTTCGAAACTATTGGGTACTGGTTTCATACGTCACCTCCTGTTTTGAACACTAGGCCTGTATGACCACATGTCCAATGTGAAGTTGTATCAAACCGGTGCATAAGAGAAACATCCGGCTGCATTTGCGCGCCGCTGGATGAACGGATTCAGCCACCGTTCAAGCAGCGAAACTGTTACCTTTTCCAGCGAAATCGAACCAGACAAGGACGACCCATGCTGCCCTCCCTCGCCGAACGTTATCGCGGCGCCCTGCTCGGCCTGGCCTGCGGTGACGCGGTCGGTACTACAG
Source organism: Pseudomonas sp. AIG (assembly GCF_977020205.1). Classification (NCBI taxonomy): domain Bacteria; kingdom Pseudomonadati; phylum Pseudomonadota; class Gammaproteobacteria; order Pseudomonadales; family Pseudomonadaceae; genus Pseudomonas; species Pseudomonas sp. AIG. The sequence continues at coordinate 46,482 of NZ_CDROCK010000053.1, forward strand.
TAGAGTTCAAGCCGCGGGGATCATTCCAACCGTTGACCGATATGGTCGGTGGCGGCCCGTTCCACCTCAAGCCAGGGCAATGGACCGATGACACCTCAATGGCGCTGTGCCTGGCGGAAAGCCTGCTGACCAAAAACGGCTTCAATGCTGTCGATCAGATGGGCCGTTACCTCAACTGGTGGCAGTGGGGTTATCTGAGTTCGACCGGTGAGTGTTTCGACATCGGCATGACCGTCAGTCAGGCGCTCGCACAATATCAACAAACCGCTGAGCCCTTCGCCGGCTCGACCGACCCCTACAGCGCCGGCAACGGTTCGCTGATGCGTCTGGTGCCGGTGGTCTTGTTCTACTTTCCCGATGCCCGTCAGATCCGCCAGTTCGCCGCCGACAGTTCGCGAACCACCCACGCGGCCCCTGAAGCCATCGAGTGCTGCCAATTGCTGGCCGGGCTGATCGCCAGAGCGCTTGAAGGCGCAACCAAGGCGCAATTGCGCCAATTGCCCTCTGCGAACTTCTCACAACCCAAGGTCGCGGCCATTGCTCACGGTGATTATCTCGGCAAGGCTGAGGCGGACATCAAAGGCAGTGGTTACAGCGTGCAATCACTGGAAGCGGCGCTGTGGTGCTTTCAGCAAACCAACAGTTTCGCCGCCGCAATCCTGCTGGCCGCCAATCTGGGCGATGACGCCGACACCACCGCCGCGATCACCGGTCAACTGGCCGGTGCTTATTACGGCGTCCGTGGTATCCCCGGGCACTGGCTGGACAGGTTGCATGACGGCGCCGAAATTGCCGCGACTGCAGATCGTCTGCTTGAGGCCTCCAGAATGCGTGTCCCTGAATAGCCGCAGCTGATTCGCTACACTGCTTGGCACTTACTTCGACACAGCGAGAATCCCCATGTCCCCACGTTCGCTCCTGGCCCTGACGCCCCTGCTGTTCATGCCGTTCGCCCACGCCGCCGTCGACTGCGCCAACGCCAGTGATCAGGCGACGATGAACCAGTGTGCGGGGCAGGATTTCAAAGCGGCTGACAAGGCGTTGAACACGGTGTATCAGCAGATCACTGGGCGATTGAAGGACAACCCGGACGGCAAGAAACTGTTGGTCAGTGCGCAGCGGGCGTGGGTCGGCTTTCGGGATGCCGAGTGCAAATTCTCGTCGTCCGGGGTGACGGGCGGGAGTGCCTATCCGTGGGTTTACAGCAATTGCCTGACCGGAGTGACCAAGGTGCGGGTCGAGGCGCTGAAGCAGTATTTGAAGTGTGAGGAAGGTGATATGAGTTGCCCGGTGCCGGGGGCCTGATTTTTTGCGGCGGTTTTGAGGGATCTTTCGCGAGCAGGCTCGCTCCCACATTGGAATGCATTTCAAATGTGGGTCAACGCCCCTGCAATGCATTGCGCGTGAGCATGTTTTGCTCAGGCCGATAGGACTCGGCCCGGTGCGCACTCGCGCACACAACAGGCGCACCACTGCGCAAACTTTCCTCAAGTACATGCCGCAACCGTAACAATCCCTCACGCTGCATCGCCAGATTGGCCTCGATCTGCCCTATCTCGCCCATACGGATATCGATTTGCTCGATGGTCAGGGATTTGGAACAACTGCCATCCTGCAAGAACAGTCCGCGAATGGTGTCGAGAGAAAATCCGAGCCGTTGCGCATCGCGCACCAGTATCAATCGCGCAACAGCTGCCTCGGCGTAATGGCGATACCCGTTGGCGTCACGGGTAGAAGGCTCCAGCAAACCTTGCTCCTCGTAATAGCGAATGGCCGAAGCGGCAACACCGGTGCGCTTGGAAACTTCTCCAATCTTCATAAAAACTGCTTGACCTTCAAGTTGGCTTTAATCGTTAGCATAAGCCCAGGTTCAGCACGACAGCCAGTCGTTATTGACCCGCCTGAACATCTTTCACCTTTATGGAATTTGATGATGAGCACACTGACAGACCTGCTGAAATGGCGCTACGCAACGAAAAAGTACGACCCTTCCCGGACTGTGTCCGATGAAAAAATCGAGCGCATTCTGGAAGCGGTGCGGTTAACGCCGACATCAAGTGGACTGCAGCCCTTTGAACTGCTCGTAGTGACCAATGCAGAGGTTCGCGAAAAGATCAAAGCCGTCAGCTGGAACCAGGAACAGGTTACCGACTGCTCTCACTTGTTGGTGTTCGCCGCATGGGACGACATCACGGCGGAGCGGGTCAACATGATGTTCGACCTGACTAATGAAGTACGCGGGACCGTTAACGAAGGATGGGAAAATTACCGTCAGATGCTCTTGGGCATTGTCGCTGGACGTGGCAAAGAGGCCAATTACCAAGCGGCTGCGCGCCAGGCTTATATCGGTTTGGGCTCAGCTTTGATCGCCGCGGCGTTTGAAGAAGTCGATGCCACACCAATGGAAGGTTTCGACCCGGCAGCCATCGATGAAATCCTCGGACTCGCGGCCCGCAACTTGCGCAGCGTGGTGATTCTGCCGCTGGGGCATAGAGCCAGTGAAGGAGACTGGTTGGTCAACTTGAAAAAGGTTCGCCGCTCGCGGGATAACTTCGTGACCGAGATCAAGTAACCCCGGTAAGAGCGGGCGACTGAAGCATGCCTCTAGCGTGCGTGCCCGCTCTAATCAATCCCTGCCCCCCCTCATCGATACCAGCGGCCACCGAGTGGATCGCTTCCCTCCTCTGCGCTCGACTTGTTTTGAATTCGAGAGCAAATCGACGTTGAAATCCCCCCAGGTCGATGGAACAGAGGTTCACTCTGTGACCCCCGCATTCGATGCCGTTTGTGCGCTTAACAAAACAAGAACAATTTATTATTGCCATTCGATAATTTAACATCGAGAATTAGTCATTCCCAATGGCACCGCAAGGATTTTTCATGAGTACTCGTAACAACGGATTGGCACTGCAGCGCATGCATTGGGTCGGATTACTGGCAGCGATTCTTGTCTGGGTTTTAGGGGTGACCGAGGTCGGTGGCAACGCTTCGATCTGGTTCTTCAAAACGGATGAAATGCTCGCGGCTCTGCTTTACGCCTTTGCTGAAAACTCACCGCAATTGCTTGACCCGTTTGTCGAAGGCGCGCTGCTTGCTCCCGACACATGGCTCTCACCATTGGTCACCGCGCTGATCATCGCTTTGGATTTCCTGCCCGTTCTGCTCTCGACCTACGTGCTCTGGCTGACAGGCCTGTTTTTCCTGCGCTTGTCCCGCGGTGAAACCTGGACCGAGCGCAATATCAGGGTTCTTTGGCGAGTGGGGATTCTGTGCATCATTTCTCCTGCAATCTACCCGCTGGTAGAGACCTTGCAAGGTTTGACGCTGTCTATCGATCTGCCCCCTGGGGAGCGCATTTTTCAGTTCTCGATTGGCCTGTCTTCCTCGTCGGCCTACGAGATCATCAAAGGGGTTTTGCTCTGTTTGTTTTCAATTATCATGCGTGACGCAAAAGTACTCAGCGATGAGCAAAGTCAATACATATAGAACAAGACAATGACCATTATCGTCCGCCTTGACGTCGTCATGGCCACGCAAAAAATTCGCTCGAAAGAGTTAGCTGCGCTGCTGGGCATTACCGAGGCCAACCTGTCGTTATTGAAAAATGGCAAGGTCAAGGGCGTGAAGATGGCCACTCTGGACAAGCTCTGCGCAGCACTCGATTGCCAGCCTGGCGATCTGCTGGAATATCAGAAAGACTGAGCCTTGTGCGCGAGCGCACGTTAATTGTCGTCAGTTCCCAGCGTTTAACTCTTATTCAATCCTTAGTTTGTAAGGCGGCTTTGTCATGACCCGGTTTTTATTCTGCGCGCTGTTTTTACTGACAGCGTTGATCAGCGGCTGCGCCACGCAAATGGACGTAGCGCTAAATGCCACACCTGATCCGGATTATCATTTTGACCGCAAGGCGACCGTACTTGTGACGTCTGCCAATGGCAGTGATGAGAACGCACTTAATGCCCGCTACTACCTTCGCGACATGGTTAATGCGCTTAAAGACAGGGGCTACCAGGAGGTCTATACCGACGCCAGTCTGCCAAAGAACCATGCGCCGATAAAGATGACCATCAGCCTCGAGATTGGCAGCCGGCAAGTGACTTACCGTTATACCGCGACCGAGTATGGTCAGGTACCGACCAGCACTTCTACCGTGTGCAAGAACAGCAAGAAGAAAGACGACCGACTGAACTGCACGAGTACACCCAACACCACCTATGGCCCGATAGGTACTTCGGAGCGAACCGGTTACACCACGCTCAGTACCTTTATTGCCACCGCACGCGATGAAGGCAGTAAGCGGCCGGTCTACCTGCTTCGCGCTTCGTCCTATAACGAAGATTGCCAGTCAGCCAAGGTCGAAGCCTTTCTGGTGGAGCAAGGCTTGCAGAACTTGAACTTCGAGGATCGTGTACAGCGCAACTACACCGTGACGATGCCCGAGGGTTATCGTTGCAAATAGGCTGTGCAGGATAACTCACAGCCTCGGCTCAACTGGCATGAACCGAGGCTGTGAACCGTTAAACGTGAGGGTCACCAGGCGCTTTAGTCGGCGCCGCGTATTGCGGCTTGAGATGGCCATCCTGATCGAGTAACCAGGCGTCCATGATCTGCCGCACCACAGGGCCGGCAACACGACCTCCGGCCTCGCCGTTTTCGATCATCACCGAAATCGCAATCTTCGGATGCTCGGCCGGCGCGAAGCCAACGAACAAGGCGTTATCGCGGTGGCGCTCGAGGGTTTTTTCGCGGTTGTAGCGTTCGCCTTGCTTGATCGCCACCACTTGCGCCGTACCACTCTTGCCAGCGATGCGGTATTGCGCCCCCGCCGCCGCCGCGCGCGCAATGCCTCGGGCATCGTGCATCACCATCTGCATGCCGTGGTTGACCTGCTCCCAGTCACGCGGATCCTTGAGCAGGATGTTCGGCATCGGATGCTCGTCGACCGGGGCGACACCATCGACGGTCTTGGCCAGGTGCGGACGATTCCACACGCCTTTATTGGCGATCAACGCCGTGGCTTGAGCCAGTTGCAGCGGTGTGACCTGCATATAGCCCTGGCCGATGCCGAGAATGACAGTTTCGCCCGGGAACCAGGCTTGCCGGCGGGTCGCGCGTTTCCAGGCTTGCGATGGCATCAGCCCGGGCGACTCTTCAAACATGTCCAGCGAGACTTTCTCGCCAAGGCCAAACATCGCCATGTAATCGTGCAGACGATCGATGCCTAGCTTGTGGGCCAGATCGTAGAAATAGGTGTCGTTGGACCGCATGATCGCCGCATCCATGTCCACCCAGCCATCGCCGCTGTGGTTCCAGTTGCGGTATTTGTGATCGAAGTCCGGGAGCTGGTAGTAACCGGGGTCGAATACGCGGGTCTGCGGCGTCACCACGCCGGCGTCGAGGCCAGCGATGGCCACTTCTGGCTTGATCGTCGAGCCCGGTGCGTAGAGCCCGCGCAACACGCGGTTGAACAGCGGTCGGTCGATCGAATCTCGCAGTGCCGAGTATTCCTTGGAACTGATGCCGGTGACGAACAGATTCGGATCGAAGCTGGGATTACTGACCATGGCCAACACTTCGCCGGTCGACGGATCGAGCGCGACCACAGAACCACGACGATCACCCAGCGCGGCTTCGGCAGCTTCCTGCAGCTTGACGTCGAGGCTCAGGACAATGTTCTGACCAGGCACCGGGTCGGTGTGTTTGAGCACTCGGAGTACGCGACCCTGGGCGTTGGTTTCCACCTCTTCATAACCGACGTGGCCGTGCAACTGCGCTTCGTAGAAACGCTCGATACCGGTTTTGCCAATCGATTGGGTGCCACGGTATTCAACCGAGTCGAGGCTTTTGGATTCTTTTTCGTTGATCCGACCGACGTAACCGATCGAGTGGGCGAAATGTGCGCCGAGCGGGTAATGACGGACAAACTGCGGCTCGACATCAAGGCCTGGGAGGCGGAACTCGTTGACGGCCAGTACAGCGATCTGCTCTTCCGTCAGCTCATAGAACAGCGTCACCGGCGTAAACGGGTGGCGGGACTGCTTCATGGCTTTATCGAAGACAGTGCGATCCTCGGCAGGCAGGTGCAGGAGATTGATGACCTCGTCCAGTTCTTGATTGACGTCGGTGGCGCGTTCGCGGGTGATGGTCAGGTTGAAACTGGGGCGGTTATCGGCGAGCAACACGCCATTACGGTCGTAGATCAGGCCGCGTGTCGGCGGGATCGGTAAAACATGGACGCGATTATTTTCAGAGATGGTCGAGTGGTAGTCGAATTCCACCACTTGCAGAATGTATAGGCGCACGACCAGGGCGCAACTGACCGCGAAGACGAATAAGGCACAGGCGATCAACCGCTTGTTGACCAGGCGCGTCTCTTTTTCGTGGTCCTTGATCGGGATGGGTTCAGGCATTTCTACAGCAACTCTTTGACATAAATGAGTGCCGATCCGTGGGCATGACATCAGTCCTTGAAAAAACGAGCTGCACCATACCAAAAACTGCCGGGTCACTTCAGAAGGAATTTCCCCAATGGCAGCTCTTGCGACGGTTGGGGCAGGTAATGCGTTGGAGAATGTGTTCGCTGTCGCGAACAAAAAACTTTTCTGCGGACAAAACAAAACCCCAACTGCTTTCGCAATTGGGGTTTCGGAATTTAATCTTGACGATGACCTACTCTCACAT
>NZ_CDROCK010000054.1:0-52095 GCF_977020205.1 Pseudomonas sp. AIG
GCGGCACTTGATCGACGCCGAACAGATCTTCCAGCGCGCCGTGGTAACCGGCATAGGCCGCGACACTTTTGGCGATGTCGATGGCACTGCCGCCACCGAGGCCGATCAAGCCGTCATGTCCGCCCTCGCGGTAAACGCGCATGCAGTCTTCGACGATGGCGATTTCCGGATCGGGCAGAACGCGGTCGAAAATCTCGTAGTCGCGCCCACCGAGCTGCACCAGCGCCAGCTCGACCGTACCGGATTTGACCAGCGCGGCGTCAGTGACGATCAAGGGGTTGTCGATGTCGAGGCGGGTGAGCTCGGCGGCCAGTTGCTCGATGGCTCCGGCGCCGGTGATCAGTTTGTGAGCGATTTTGAACTGGGACAGACTCATCGTGCGCAGCCTCTTATAGATGTGGGAGCTGGGCACAAGATTAGCTGGGGATTTGGGGTTGTCTGTTATTCAGGTGGTGAATGGTTGATCGGTTAGAAAATCAAGAGCCCCTCACCCTAGCCCTCTCCCGGAGGGAGAGGGGACTGATCGAGGTGAATGTGAGAGGTACACCGACTTGAGATACCGAGTCGAACTCAGATTTTGAAAAGCACAACGATCTGCTCCCTTTCCCACCGAAGGTAAAAAGACTGACCGAGGTGGATGGGAGAAAGTCGAACTCAGATTCTGAACAGCACGAATATCTGCTCCCTTTCCCCCTCGCCCCCCTGGGGGAGAGGGCTGGGGTGAGGGGGTAAGCTTTTGATCTGGCCCTTAAACCTGAGCAGTCCGCAGTTTTTCGCTGCGGCCACGTAGCCATTCCAGGGTCAGCAGCAGGATGACCGAGAACGCAATCAACAAAGTAGCAGCGGCGGCGATGGTCGGGCTAAGGTTCTCCCTAATCCCGCTAAACATCTGCCGAGGCAACGTCGCCTGCTCAGGTCCGGCAAGAAACAGCGTCACCACCACCTCATCAAACGAAGTCGCAAACGCAAACAGCGCCCCCGAAATCACTCCCGGCGCAATCAGCGGCAGGGTCACCCGACGGAACGCCGTCAGCGGTGAAGCCCCCAAACTCGCCGCAGCACGCACCAGGTTATGGTTAAACCCCTGCAACGTCGCCGACACGGTGATGATCACAAACGGCACACCCAACACCGCATGCACGACGATCAGCGAGAAGAAACTGTTGCCCAACCCCAACGGGGCGAAGAACAGATAACTCGCCACACCAATGATCACCACCGGCACCACCATCGGCGAAATCACCAACGCCATCACCAAAGACTTACCGGGAAAGTCACCGCGAGTCAGGCCAATCGCCGCCAGCGTGCCGAAGACCATTGCCAGCACTGTCGCGGCCGGGGCGACGATGATGCTGTTCTTCAGGGCGCGCATCCATTCCGCCGAGGCGAAGAAATCCTGATACCAGTGCAACGAAAAACCCTGCAGCGGATAGACCAGAAAACTCCCCGAATTGAACGACAGCGGAATAATCACCAGCACCGGCAGAATCAGGAACAACAGAATCAGGCCGCAAAGGATCCGCAGGCTGTAGAACCACACCCGTTCAATGGGCGACATGTAAGGACTCAGCATCTCGAATTCCCCTTAGCTCAGGCGCAGGCGACTGGCGCCGACCAGCCAGCTGTAAATCAGATAAAGCACCACGGTCGCCAGCAGCAACAGCCCGCCCAGGGCGGTGGCCATGCCCCAGTTGATGCTGGTGTTGGTGTAGAAGGCGACGAAGTAGCTGACCATTTGATCGTTCGGGCTGCCGAGCAGCGCCGGGGTGATGTAGTAGCCGATGGCGAGGATGAACACCAACAGGCATCCGGCGCCGACACCGGCGTAGGTCTGCGGGAAGTACACCCGCCAGAAACTGGCGAACGGATGGCAGCCGAGGGAAATCGCCGCGCGCATGTAGGTCGGCGAGATGCCTTTCATCACGCTGTAGATCGGCAGGATCATGAACGGGAGCAGGATGTGCACCATCGAGATGTACACGCCGGTGCGGTTGAACACCAGTTCCAGCGGCTTATCGATGATGCCCATCGCCATCAGGCCACTGTTGATCAGACCACCCGATTGCAGCAGCACAATCCATGCGGCGACGCGCACCAGAATCGAGGTCCAGAACGGCAGCAGCACCAGAATCATCAGCAAGTTGCTTTGCCGCGAAGGCAGATTGGCCAGCAGGTAAGCCAATGGATAGGCGAGCAGCAGGCAGATCACCGTGATGATCAGGCCCATCCAGAAGGTGCGGGCAAAGATGTCGAGGTAAATCGCCTGATCCGGGGTGGCCGGGGCGATTTCGCCGAGGTCGTCGATACGGTGATCGACCGCTGCCAGCAAGTAGTACGGGGTGATGCTGCTGGTGTTGCGTTTGACCGCTTGCCAGTAGGCCGGGTCGCCCCAACGTTCGTCGAGCGCTTCCAGCGCTTCTTTATAAGAGGCCGGTTCGCTGGCGAAGGGCAGCGCCCGGGCGGTTTTGGTCAGCAGGCTGCGATAGCCGGCCAACTCCATGTTCAAGCGCTTGGACAAATCGCCCAGTGTCTGGTTTTTGCGCGCTTCGGCGAGGTCTTCGCCGGCGGCTTTGTAGACCGGTTCAGCGGGCAGGCCGCGGCCGTCCCAACTGGCGATGGCCGCCACGGTGCGCGGCATGCCGCCGACCACTTCGGGGTTGCCGACGCTTTTGTAGAGCAGCGCCACGATCGGCACCAGAAACACCAGCAACAGAAACAGCACCAGCGGCGCGATCAGCGCTTGAGCCTTCCAGCGGTTGACCCGCTCGGCGCGCTTGAGCTTCTGCTTCAAGGTGGGGCTGTTGCCCTCGTTCAGGGGAACGGCGATGGCCATGACGTACTCCGCAAATCTTTGATCGTTACAGAGGTGGCGAACCACCTCGATCGATTGATGCACACAGATCCAAATGTGGGAGCGAGCTTGCTCGCGAAGGCGGCGCATCAGTCGACATCAGTGTTGAATGGACTGGCGCTTTCGCGAGCAAGCTCGCTCCCACAAGAGAGCGAGCCCTCGGTTATTTCGCCGCCCAGGAGTTGAAGCGCTGTTCCAGTTGCTCGCCGTTGTCAGCCCAGAAGCTGACGTCGATCTGCACTTGGTTGGCGATGTTTTCCGGGGTGGTCGGCATGTCTTTCAGGACATCCTTGGCCAGCAGCGGCACAGCCTGGGTATTGGCCGGGCCATAGGCGATGTTTTCCGAGTAGGTCTTCTGCTGCTGTGGCTGTACCGAGTAGGCGATGAATTTCTTCGCCGCTTCCGCACGCTTGGCGTCCAGACCTTTCGGGATGGCCCACGCGTCGAAGTCGTAGATGCCGCCGTTCCACACCACTTTCAGGTTGGATTCTTTCTGCACGGCAGCGATGCGACCGTTGTAGGCCGAGCTCATCACCACGTCACCGGAAGCGAGGTATTGCGGCGGTTGTGCGCCGGCTTCCCACCACTGGATGTTCGGTTTCAGCTCATCGAGCTTCTTGAACGCACGGTCCTGACCGCCCTTGCTCGCCAGTTCCTTGTAGACGTCTTTCGGCGCCACACCGTCGGCCATCAGCGCGAATTCGAGGGTGTACTTGGCGCCCTTACGCAGACCACGCTTGCCCGGGAATTTCTTGGTGTCCCAGAAATCCGCCCAACTGGTCGGTGCGGTTTTCAGCTTGTCGGCGTTGTAAGCGAGTACGGTCGACCACACGAAGAAGCCCACGCCGCACGGCTGAATCGCGCCTTTGACGTAATCTTCGGTTTTGCCGAACAGCGCCGGGTCGAGTTGTTCGAACATGTCTTCGTCGCAACCACGGGACAGCTCTGGCGATTCAACTTCCACCAGGTCCCACGACACGCTTTTGGTGTCGACCATGGCTTTGACCTTGGCCATTTCGCCGTTGTACTCGCCAGCGACGATCTTGCCGTTGCCCGCCGCTTCCCATGGTGCGTAGAAGGCTTTGACTTGCGCCGCCTTGTTCGCCCCGCCAAACGACACCACGGTCAAATCCGGGCCAGCGGCCATTGCGCTGGCCGCACCCATCAGGCCCAGGGTCAGGGCGGTGAACTTCAGGGATCTCAACATTTATTGTTCTCTCCACGTGCAGGGTTGGTGTTGGTATTGCCGGGGCGATTAATGCGCCTCAGGGGACGCTCTCACTTAGTGGGTCGAGCGCGCGAACATGCTCGACCTGCCAGCCAAGCGGAACCACGTCACCGACGGCGAGCGCTGGATCGAGCTCGGCAATCGGTTGTTTCACGAAGAAGTCGGTCTTGCCGCAGACTTCCAGGCGTACCCGGACGTGGTCGCCCAGATAGATGAATTCCGCCACCCTCCCTGAGAAGCGGTTAACGCATTGATCGCTCGAACCGTTGAGGCTGACGCGCTCCGGACGGATCGACAGGGTCACCGGTTCGCCGGTCTGACCGACGTTGACCGCCAGCGCCTCGACCTTTTCGCCACGGCCCAACTCGACCACGCAGCGCTCGCCGCTCTGGCTGACCAAGCGGCCGTTGAGGCGGTTGTTCTCGCCGATAAAGTTGGCGACAAAGGTATTTTTCGGCTCTTCGTAGAGCGTGCGCGGTGGGGCGATCTGCTGGATCTCGCCTTGATGGAACACCGCGACGCGGTCGGACATGGTCAGCGCTTCGCCCTGATCGTGGGTCACGTAGACCACGGTCACGCCGAGCCGCTGGTGCAGGTGTTTGATTTCCATCTGCATGTGTTCACGCAGTTGTTTGTCGAGGGCGCCGAGCGGTTCATCCATCAGCACCAGTTGCGGTTCGAACACCAGCGCGCGAGCCAACGCCACACGTTGCTGCTGACCACCGGACAACTGCGCCGGATAGCGCGAGGCGAATGCGTCGAGCTGAACCATGCTGAGGACTTTCTTCACGCGGTCACTCACATCGCTTTTGTTCAGGCCACGGACGGTCAGCGGGAACGCGAGGTTTTCCGCCACGGTCATGTGCGGGAACAACGCGTAGTTCTGGAACACCATGCCGATGTCGCGCTTGTGCGGCGGCACGTTGTTGATCGAGCGCCCGGCCAGCAGAATCTCGCCAGCGGTCGGTGTTTCGAAACCGGCGAGCATCATCAGGCTGGTGGTCTTGCCGGAACCGGAAGGCCCGAGCAGGGTGAGGAATTCGCCTTTGCGAATGTCGAGGTTGAGGTCTTTGACGATCAGGTTCTCGCCGTCGTAGCTCTTCTGCACTCCACGAAAGCTGACCAGCACATCACTGGCCCCTGCGTTTGTATCGACCTGGCTCATACCCACACCTTTGTTGTTGATGACTGCTTGTGGGTTAAGCCTAGTGGCTGCTGACAACCACGCAAATCGGGGCGCAGGAGAGAATCGCCTCAGCCGGATGGAAGGTTGGGGGTAGGGATTGCCCTACAAGGATGGCGCTAATGGATAAAGCAGTGACAAGGATTGAGCTGCAAGCTGCAAGAACAAGCAAAAGCGCCTGTCGCTTATGGATATGCCCGAAATTTCCGGCGCTATGGAGATCCCCTGTAGGAGTGAGCCTGCTCGCGATAGCGGTGGATCAGTCACTGCAGTGTTGACTGAGAGAAAGCTATCGCGAGCAGGCTCACTCCTACATTTTGATCGCGGTGACTGTTAGAGGAGTTTGTGCTCCATCGCGTATTTGACCAGTTCGGCCAGCGAGGTGATGTTGAGCTTCTGCATCAGCCGCGCCTTGTGGGTGCTGATGGTCTTGCTGCTCAGGGCCAGTTGCTGGGCGATGTCATTGACGTTGGCGCCTTGGGCCAGACGTTCGAACACCGAGAACTCGCGTTCGGACAGTAGAGAGTGCAGCGGCCGCGCATCGGTCAGGCCGACTTCGAAGACCATGCGATCCGCCAGATCCGGATCGATATAGCGCCCACCCGCCGCGACTTTGCGGATCGCCGTGAGCAACAGCGCCGGATCACTGTCCTTGGTCGCATACCCCGCTGCGCCAACCTTCAGTGCTCGTGCAGCCATCTGCGCTTCGTCGTGCATCGACAGCACCAGAATCGCTGGCGGGTTGTTCAGCGCACGGATGCGCGGGATCGCTTCAAGTCCGTTGACGCCGGGCATGGAGATGTCGAGCAGCACCACTTCGCACGGAACATGGCGCAGCGTCTCCAGCAGTTGCTCGCCATTGCTCGCCTCGCCCACCACTTGCAGATCCTTGGCCAGGCCAATCAATTGCTTGATGCCCTCGCGGACGATGGTGTGGTCTTCGGCTACCAGTACACGGATCACGTTTCTCTCCATTGTTCGAATTCAACGTCAGCATCATTCGCGAGCAAGCTCGCTCCCACATTGGAATGCATTTCCCTGTGGGAGCGAGCTTGCTCGCGAAGAGGCCGGCGTCGACACCGCAAAAAACTCAAACCTCACTCACCGGCACCCTCACCACCAGACTGGTGCCCTCCCCCGGCTCACTCTCCAGCACCAACCGCCCGCCCATGATCAGCACCCGCTCACGCATGCCCACCAGCCCAAACGAAGTCGGCCGACCCGTAGCGGGGGCAAATCCTACGCCATCATCACTGACCGTCAGGCACAATTCGTCGCCTTCCAGCGCCAACGTCAGTTCCACAGTATGCGCCTGGGCATGGCGCATCACATTGGTCAGCGCCTCCTGCAAAATCCGAAACAACCCAATCGCCTTGGCATCACTGATCGCTGGCAGATTGTCCGGCACCTGCACCAGACACGGAATCTGCGTGCGCGCCTCGAACCGTCGTGCCTGCCACTCGATCGCCGAAGCAATCCCGGCATCGAGAATCGGCGGACGCAGCGCCGTCGCCACATCACGCACCAACTGGAATAACTGGGCGATCAGGCGCTTCATGCTGTTCAGCCGTTCGTTCAGACCGGGGTCGAGTTGCGCGTAGGCCAATTCGCACATCGATGTCTCCAGTTTCAGCACCGTGAGCATCTGCCCCAATTCATCGTGCACCTCGCGGGCAATGCGCGCCTTCTCTTCTTCACGCACGCTCTCAAGGTGCGCCGACAGTTCGCGCAGTTGCTCACGAGAGGCCGCCAGTTCCAGCTCGATACGCTTGCTCTCGGTGATGTCCCAGACGATGCCATCCCAGACGTAAGCGCCATCCTCCAGTTGCCGGGTGATGGCCTTGATCTCGGCCCAGCGCTGCTGGCCTTGACGCGTGAGAATTCTTCCCTGCCACGACCAGTCGCTGTCAGTGTCCAGCGCCTGATCCTGGGTGCGGTGATAACTGGCCTTGTCGTCGGGGTGCACCAGGCTGCGCAGACCCATGTCGCGATGCGCGAGAGTGGCCGGGGCATAACCGACCAGACTTTCGCTGCCCTCGCTGATGTAGGCAAAGTCGATCTGCCCGGTCACCGGCGCCCGCTCCAGACGGAACACCAGCCCCGGCACGTTGGCCGCAATGCCTTGCAGACGCGCCTCGCTTTCCTGCAACGCCGCCAGTGCACGGCGGCGCTCGGTGACATCGGTGAGATAAACCACCAGGTATTCGCTGTCGCGAAAACGCAGAAAACTCAGCGACACGTCCGCTGGCAAGACACTGCCATCGGCGCGCACGCAACTGGTTTCGAAACTCAGCGGCCCTTCTTCGCTGGCCCGCGCACGCTTCCAAAGATTGAGCCAGCGATCCATGTGCAGCCCCGGTTCGAAGTCGATCAATGGCCGTTCGATCAGTCCGCCGGAGGGATACCCGAGCATGTTTTCCGCCGCGCGGTTGGCGTAGCGCACATGGCTGTCCCAGTTGACCCAGAGGATGCCGACGGTGCTTTGATCAATAGAGAACTGCGTCAAGCGCAGCGCTTCTTCGCTGGCCGCGCGCAAGGCGATGTCTTCCCGGGCGGCCAGCAGTCGCTGCTCAAGGCTGTGCTGTTGGCGGCGCTGCCAGAACACGATCGCGACACAACTGAGCAGCATCACCGCAAACAACAGACTGAGGTTCTGCCAGAAGCCCGGTGATTCCGACAGTCGCGGGTATTTCGGTTGCAGCCATTGGTTGTGCAGTTGCTCCAGATCTTTGGCCGGGATCGCGCGCAAGGCGCTTTGCACCATGCCGGCCAGCTCTGGCCAATCGCGGCGCGAGCCGACCCGCAGCAGTTGCGGCAGGCCGATATCACCGACCACCACCAGTTCGGCGAATTCCGGCTCTACCGACAACCGTCCGAGTTGTGCCTCGTCGATCACGGCGTAGGCGGCCTGCTGACTCAACAGCAACTGCAAGGCCTGACGCTCCAGCGGCACGCCTTGCAAGTTCAGATGTGGATAGTTGCCGCGCAGATAGTCAGCGGTGCTGCTGGGCATACGCACGGCGACGCGGACCTGGCTATCGAGTTTTTCCAGATCGACCACACCACTGGCCTTCTGGTCACTGACTACCAGTTGCGGCACACGCATGTAAGGGTCGGAAAACTGCCATAGACGCAGGGCACTCGGCGTCTGGCTCAGGCCCGGAGCGATATCGATCTCGCCCTCGCGCACGGCGGTTTCCAGTTGTGCGAGATCCTGAAAGTTGCGCCAGCTCAGCTCGACATTCAGCGCCTTGGCCAGCAACTTCATCAGCTCGACGTTAGCCCCGGACAACCGTTGCAAGCGCCGATCATATTGCGCATAGGGCGCTTGCAGCACCAGACCGACGCGCAGTTCATTGTGTTGCGCCAGCCATTGCTGTTGGCTCGCCGACAACTGTGCGAGATGAGACGGCGGCGCAGGCGCCGCCCAGCCCATCAAGGGAAACCACAAACAGCCGATAACCCACAGGCAGCAAAATCGCTTCATTGAAGTCTCATACACTGACAAATTCTGACCAACCCATTAGGCTGCCGGGATACTTTCTGGCCTGGAATAACCGATGCCCTCTGTTTACCGCCTGGCAATGCCAGCATTGTGCCTGTCGCTGCTCCTGCCCTGTGCGTTTTCCGTCAGCGCCGCCGATCCCACTCCTGCGGCGGAAAAACCGGCAGAAGAACAACCGGCCGAACGCCAGCCACTGCTTGAGCGTAGTCAGGAAGAGGCCGCTGCACTGGAACGTAAAGTCCCGACGCAAGAACAGCAACAGTTGCAGGCCGGCAGCGACACCTTCCTCGCCCTGTGGAAACCGGCCAACACCGCCGAACCGAAAGGCGCGGTGATCATCATCCCCGGTGCCGGCGAAACCGCCGACTGGCCGCAGGCAATCGGCCCGCTGCGGCGCAAATTGCCGGATGCAAAGTGGAGCAGCCTGAGTATCACGCTGCCCGACCTGCAAAGCGACGCCATTGCACCGCGTGTGGTCGAGGCGCCTGCTGTGCCGAAAGCCCCGGAGTCCGGCAGCAAGGACGCCACCACCGCGCAGCCGATCGAGCAAGCCGCCGGCGGTGAAGCCGAGGTGGCGGATCAAGTGGTCGCCGAAACCACGGAAGAGCAATCCAAGGCTGACGCCGAACGAATCTTCGCGCGCATCGACGCCGCGATTGCCTACGCCGAACAGCAGAGCGCGCGCAGCATTGTCGTGCTTGGGCACGGCACCGGTGCTTATTGGGCTGCGCGTTATCTAAGCGAAAAACAAACGGCGCAGGTGGAAAAATTCGTCATGGTCGATGCGCAGATGCCAGCCAAGGCCAAACCGCCCCTGGCCGAACTGACGCCAACGCTGAAGCTGCCGACGGCGGATATTTTCTACATGGACAAGCCGCTGGATCGCAATGCCGCGCTGGAACGCATGCAGGCGAGCAAGCGTTTGAAGACCTCGGCGTTCAGTCAGGTCGCGCTCAAGGCTTTGCCGGATAACAAGGCTGAACAGGAACAGTTGTTCCGCCGGGTACGCGGCTGGCTGAATCCGCAGAACACGGACTGATCGGTAAACCGCGTCGCCCCCTTCGCGAGCCGGCTCGCTCCCACATTGGATCTGCGTACACAGTCCATTGTGGGAGCGAGCTTGCTCGCGAAGGGGCCAGCGCAGTCACTACACCTCTAACGACTAGCGAAAATCCCGCCGCTCACGAATCAATGTGTAGGCATTGTGCAGTTCGCGCGTGCGCTCGGTCGCTTCACGCACCTGCGCTGGCGTCGCCCCCGTGCCGGCAATCTTGTCCGGATGATGACGACTGAGCAGGCGCCGATAGGCTCGCTTGATCTGTGCCGGCTCACTGGACGCCGACACACCCAATAACCGCATCGCCTCCTGATAGCTCACCGCAGCACTGACGATCGGCCGTTTGCCCGGTTCGTAATCACTGGCCAGCGCCTGTACCTGATGCGTTGTCCAGCCTAGCCATTTACCCCACTGTGCCAACAATTCCCGCTCGCTGACGCCCGCACGACCATCGGCCCAAACCATCCGCCAACACGCCCGCAATACACCCTCGGCCGCATGAGGCTGCGCGCTCAGGCGCCGCAGATAACCGCGCAGGTTGTCATTTTCAGACTTGCCACGGTTGAATGCTGCGATGGCGCGGCGCGTTGCCGGCTCGCTCATCTCCAGCGCGCGCATCTCGTTGCGCGCCTGCTGTATATGCCCGTCGGTGACTCGACCGTCACTCTTGGCCAGACGTCCGAGCAACACAAACAACAGTTCGTCGTTACGCAGCATCGGCCGACCGCCGAGTTTTTCCCGCAGATGCCCAAAGCTTTGCAGGTTCAGACGCCGATCCAGCGCCTGCCCCAACAATGCCCCAAGCATGGCCCCCGGAATGCTGGCGATCGCAAAACCCGCTCCGGCTCCAATCAGAGTCCCTGGCCACAACATGTCAGCGACTCGCTTCTATCAATGCTTCAGCTTCGGCCAGACGTTCGTGCGTGCCGACGTCCACCCAGTGACCTTTCAGACGCTCGCCCGTGACTTCGCCAGCCGCCATGGCGTTGCGCAACAGCGGCGCCAGTTTGAAAGCGCCATCTGCACAGCCGTCGAACAACTGTGGATGCAGCACGGCGATGCCGCTGTAGGTCAGGGTCGCAGCGTCCGGCTGAGCGTCGTGTACCTTGCCATCAACCAGAGTGAAATCTCCGTGCGGGTGATGCGCCGGGTTGTCCGCCAGCACCAGATGCGCCAGACCGGTGATCGGCTGGTGCAACACGCTGAAGTCGTAATCGGTCCAGATATCACCGTTGACCACCAGAAACGCATCATCGCCAAGTAACGGCAGCGCACGGAAAATCCCGCCGCCGGTTTCCAGTGGCTCCCCTTCCGGCGAGTACTGAATGCTCACGCCAAACTGCGCACCGTCACCCAGATAATCCTCGATCTGCTGACCGAGCCAGGCGTGGTTGATCACGATCTCGTTGAATCCTGCAGCCGCCAGGGCGCGCAGGTGATACTCGATCAATGGCACGCCACCGGCTCGTACCAGCGGTTTCGGCGTGGTCAGGGTCAACGGACGCATGCGCTCGCCTTTGCCTGCCGCCAGAATCATTGCCTTCATGCTGTTGCTCCACCCCGCAGGCTGGTGAACAGCGCTTGCAGTTCTGCCAGTTCGGGACGACGCGCAATCACCGCTTCTATATAAGAGAAGAAACGCGGTACGTCGGCCAGATAACGCGGCTTGCCATCACGATGACAAATGCGCGCGAAGATGCCGATGACTTTCAGGTGGCGCTGCACGCCCATCAGGTCGCTGGCACGCAGGAAGTCTTCGAAGTCCGGCTGCACCGGGATGTTCAGTGCCGAGGCTTGCTGCCAGTAGCTTTGCAGCCAGCCACGCACACGCTCCTCAGGCCAGCTGAGAAAGGCATCCTTGAACAGGCAGGTCACGTCGTAGGTCACCGGGCCGTAGACCGCATCCTGGAAATCCAGCACGCCGGGGTTCGGCTCGCTGAGCATCAGGTTGCGTGGCATGTAGTCGCGGTGCACCAGCACTTTTGGCTGGGCGAGCGCACTGTCGATCAGCAGATCGCTGACCTGCTGCCACTGTTGTTGTTGGGTCGAGTCGAATTCGACGCCAAGTTCGCGCTTCACATACCATTCGGGGAACAGTTCCAGTTCACGACGCAGCAAGGCAACGTCGTAGCTTGGCAGCGGCGCGACCATCGGCAACTGCTGAAAAGCCAGTAGCGCTTGCAGGGCATCGTTGAATAATTGATCGGCATTTTCGCCATCGATCACGTCGAGATAGGTCTTGTTGCCCAGGTCATTGAGCAAAAGAAATCCGCGTTCGAGGTCTTCAGCATAAATTTTCGGCACATTTATTCCGGATTTCGCCAGCAAAAAAGCGATATCCACGAACGGTTTGCAGTTTTCCTGGGGGGGCGGAGCGTCCATGACGACAAAGCTTTTGCCCGCGCCTTCCCAACGGAAGTAACGGCGAAAACTCGCGTCGCTGCTGGCCGCGGTCAACGTGGCCGGGGGCACGGTGCCCCAGCCCTGATCTGCAAACAGCTTTGCCAACTGCTCATCGAGCCAAACTTTCAGGTGTTGCAAGCGTACATCTTGGTCAGGCATTGCAAGGGTCTCCGACGGCGCTAGCCGTCAAGCGGGTCATGCTTTATTATCCAGCATCTTTTTCAGACCATCGAGAGGCGTGCGGCCCACACCGCGGGCAGATGGCACGCAGGAAGCCCGGACTAATAAGATGGCATTGAAATCCCCCGCGTTTCGTAAAAAATTTCCGTTGTTGGTAACCGGCAGTCTGCTGGCTATGCAACCTCTGGCCAGTCAATTCGTTGTTGCCGCCGAGCAGTATGACTGCTCCGTCTCGGCTTCGGGTGGTTGGGCCTGTGCGCCCAAATCAACCGCTGCTGCGTTGCCGCCGCGCCCAGTGCATGACGGCAGTGCCGTCAGCGCCACCGGCGAAGCGGCGAGCGAGAACGGTTCGGTTGCCGACACAGCCCCTAAAACGGCGCTGGTCACCGAAGCCAAGGGCCGCGGTCTGAAATCCCGTAGCGAAGACTTCAGTCACCTCGACTGGGTTCCGCGCGAGAAGCTCACCGCCGCTCAATTGGCCGAGACCGGGCCTTACTGCTCTGGTGCCTATATCGAACCGATTCGTCCTGGCATGAATGACAAGACGAACAAAAGCGATGCTCCGACCTTTATCGGCGCAAAAGCCTCGCGCTATAACACCGATGATCAAGTCGGTACGCTGGCCGGTGATGTTGTCCTGCGTCAGGGCAGCATGCAGGTCGAATCCGACGAGGCCAGCCTGTATCAGGCCGAGAGCCGCGCCGAACTCAACGGCGATGTACGTATCCGCGACAACGGCGCGCTGATCGTTGGCGATCACGCCGACGTCCAACTCGACACCGGTGAAGCCAAGGTCGACAACGCCGAATACGTGATGCACAAATCGCGTATCCGCGGTAACGCGCTGTACGCCAAGCGTGCAGAGAACGCGATCATCCGCTTGAAGGACGGCACGTACACCACGTGCGAACCGAACAGCAATGCCTGGCAGCTCAAGGGCAACAACATCACCTTGAACCCGGCCACCGGTTTCGGTACCGCGACCAACGTGACGTTGCGCGTAAAAGACATTCCGATTCTGTACACGCCGTACATCTACTTCCCGATCGACGACCGCCGTCAGTCGGGCTTCCTGCCGCCAACCATTGGCAGCGGCAGCGATACCGGCTTCATGCTGGTGACGCCTTACTACTTCAACCTGGCACCGAACTACGACGCCACGTTGTACCCGCGTTACATGAGCAAGCGTGGCATGTTGGTGGAAGGTGAGTTCCGTTACCTGACCAAGTCGAGTGAAGGGCAGTTTGGTGCGGCGTATCTGAACGATGACGATACCGAGCGCAGCAAGCAGACCGACTACGAAAAAACCCGCTATATGTACAACTGGCAGCACAAGGGTGGTCTCGACTCCCGTGTGTTTACGCAGGTTGACTACACGAAGATCAGCGATCCGTACTACTTCCAGGATCTGCAGACCGATCAGATTGGCGTGAAGTCCAGCGACTTCGTCAATCAGCAAGGTCTGGTGTCTTACCGTGGTGATTCGTATACCGCCACGTTGAACGCTCAGCAGTATCAGCTCGCGACCGTTTCGAACATCACGCCTTACGGCCGTTTGCCGCAGATCACCTTCAATGGTCAGCTGCCGTATCACCCGGAAGGCCTGAACTTCGATTACGAGACGGAGCTTGTTCGGTTTGATCGTGACTTGAAGACCGGTAATTTCATTGATGAAAACGGTAATTCGTCACCGCGCCTCGATACCAATGTTCAAGGTCTGGCCCGTGCCAACGGCGACCGTCTGAATTTGAAGCCTGGTGTCAGTCTGCCAATGAACTGGACTTACGGCTTCCTCAAGCCATCGCTCAAGTATCAGTACACCCAGTATCAACTGGACCTGGACGGTACTGGCAAGTCTCAAATCGTTGCTCAGCAAAATGCCGCAGCTACGGCAGGTACTGACTACATCGGCGGCAAGTTCGGCAGCAATCAGAACCGCGGCGTACCAATTGCCAGCATCGACAGCGGCCTGTACTTCGACCGCAATACATCCTTCTTTGGCAAGAACTACCGCCAGACACTGGAACCGCGACTGTTCTACCTCTATGTACCTGAGGAGAATCAGGAAGATATTCCAGTATTCGACACCAGCGAATACACCTTCAACTACTCGTCGCTATTCCGTGACAACCGTTTCTCCGGCTCCGACCGCGTCGGCGACGAGAACAAGCTGTCGCTGGGCGTGACCAGCCGCTGGATCGAAGACGACGGCTTCGAGCGTCAACGCATCAGTGTCGGCCAGGCTCTGTACTTCAAGGATCGCGAAGTTCAACTGCCAGGTATCGATGCCAAAACCCGTGACGACGCGAAATCCAACGTTTCGCCATACGCACTGGAATACGAATACCGCTGGAACCGCGATTGGCGCACCACGGCCGACTACAACTGGGACCCGGACAGCCGCAGCCCACGCTCCGGCAGTGCGATGTTCCACTACCAGCCAGAAGACAACCCGAACAAGGTCATCAACGCCGGTTATCGCTATCGCAATGACCAGATTCGCTACGACCAGAACACCGGTAAATGGGCAGTGGGCGGTGGTGACTACGGCACTCCTGGCCAACCTGGCTACGTGAAGGACTACTACAAGATCCAGCAGCATGACTTCTCGGTCATCTGGCCGATCGTTCCACAGTGGAACGCGATCAGCCGCTGGCAGTACGACTACAACCGCAACCGTACGCTGGAAGCCTTCGGTGGTTTCGAGTACGACAACTGCTGCTGGAAACTGCGCCTGATCAACCGTTACTGGGTTTCCTATGACGAGTTCAGCCAGGAAGCTCCGCAAAACGAAAAAGGCGACCATGGCGTCTTCCTCCAAATTGTTCTGAAGGGACTCGGCGGCCTCACCGGCGCCAAGGTAGAGAGCTTCCTCGACAAAGGCATTCAAGGTTATCGTGAACGTGAAGACCAAGCTTTCTGATTGTCTGCGCCCGCTGATGCTGGGCGCGCTGTTCCTGGGTACTGCGGCTAACGCCGCAGTTCAATCCATCGACAAAGTGGTAGCGATCGTCGACAACGACGTGGTCATGCAGAGTCAACTGGACCAGCGCGTCCACGAAGTGCAGCAGACCATCGCCAAGCGTGGCGGTGGCCTGCCACCTCCTGGCGTACTGGATCAACAGGTGCTTGAGCGCCTGATCGTCGAAAACCTGCAACTGCAGATTGGCGACCGCTCCGGTATCCGCATCACCGACGAAGAACTGAACCAGGCCGTCGGCACCATCGCCCAGCGCAACAACATGACGGTTGATCAGTTCCGTGCCGCCCTGGCTCACGACGGTCTGAACTATGACGACGCCCGTGATCAGATCAAGCGTGAAATGATCATCAGCCGTGTGCGTCAGCGTCGTGTGGCAGAGCGCATTCAGGTCTCCGAGCAGGAAGTGAAGAACTTCCTCGCTTCCGACCTCGGCAAAATGCAACTGTCCGAAGAACTGCACCTGGCCAACATCCTGATCCCGACGCCGGAAAGCGCCAACTCTGAAGCGATTCAGAGTGCTGCCCGTCAGGCTATGGAGGTTTACCAGCAACTCAAGCAAGGCGCTGACTTCGGCCAGATGGCCGTTGCCAAGTCCGGCAGCGACAACGCACTGGAAGGCGGCGACATGGGCTGGCGTAAAGCCGCGCAACTGCCACCGCCGTTCGACCGCGAGTTAAGCAGCATGGCCGTTGGCGACATCACGCAACCTGCACGCACGCCGGGGGGTTTCATCATCCTCAAGCTGCTGGCAAAACGTGGTGGCGAAGCGCAGATGCGCGACGAAGTGCATGTACGTCACATTCTGGTTAAGCCGAGCCCGATTCGCGATGAAGCGAAGACCAAGGCACTGGTTCAATCCTTGTACGAGCGCATTCTGGCCGGTGAAGATTTCGCCACTCTGGCGAAAAGCTACTCCGAAGACCCGGGCTCGGCGCTTAACGGCGGCGACCTGAACTGGATCGACCCGAACGCATTGGTACCGGAATTCCGCGAAGTGATGGCCAAGACCCCACAAGGTCAGCTGTCCAAGCCATTCCAGACCCAATACGGCTGGCACGTTCTGGAAGTCCTTGGCCGCCGCGCCACCGACAGCACCGAACAGGCCCGCGAGCAGCAAGCCATGACCGTACTGCGTAACCGCAAATACGACGAAGAGCTGCAAACCTGGCTGCGTCAGATCCGTGACGAAGCGTACGTAGAGATCAAACTCCCTGGTGCAGACCAGGCAGCGCAGTGAAACCCCAGCGTTTCGCGCTGACACCCGGCGAACCAGCCGGCATCGGTCCCGACCTGTGCCTGCTGCTCGCCTCGCAAGCCCAGCCACATCCCCTGATTGCCATCACCAGCCGCGACCTGCTCCTTGAGCGGGCCGCGCAGCTGGGGCTGGCTGTCAACTTGCTGGACGTCGGGCCGGATCACTGGCCGGACGCCCCGGCGCCCGCAGGCAGCCTGTATGTCTGGGATACACCGCTCAGCGCCCCCGTGGTCGCCGGGCAACTGGACAAGGCCAACGCCGCGTTTGTACTCGAGACCCTGACTCGCGCCGGCAACGGCTGCCTCAACGGCGACTTCGCCGGGATGATTACCGCCCCTGTACACAAGGGCGTGATCAACGAGTCGGGCATCGCGTTCTCCGGACACACCGAATTTCTCGCTGACCTGACCCACACCGCACAAGTAGTGATGATGCTTGCCACCCGCGGTTTGCGCGTCGCACTGGTCACCACTCACCTGCCCTTGCGCGAGATCGCCGATGCGATCACGCCGGAACGGCTGGAACGGGTTACACGGATTCTGCACAGCGACCTGCAAAACAAATTCGGCATTGCCCGGCCACGCATCCTGGTCTGCGGACTCAACCCGCACGCCGGTGAAGGCGGCCACCTGGGCCATGAAGAAATCGACATCATTGAACCAACATTAGAGCGCCTGCGCGGCGAGGGCATGGACCTTCGTGGCCCGCTGCCTGCCGACACTCTGTTTACCCCCAAATATCTGGAGCACTGCGACGCAGTGCTGGCGATGTACCACGACCAGGGCTTGCCTGTGCTCAAGTACAAAGGCTTCGGCGCTGCCGTTAACGTGACGCTTGGTCTGCCGATCATCCGCACATCCGTCGACCACGGCACCGCCCTGGATCTGGCCGGTAGCGGCAAGATCGACACCGGCAGCCTGCAAGTCGCCCTGGAAACCGCCTACCAGATGGCCGAGACCCGTTTATGACCGAGCAATACCAACACAAGGCGCGCAAACGCTTTGGCCAGAACTTCCTGCACGATGCCGGCGTTATTGACCGCATCCTGCGCTCCATCAGCGCCAAGTCCGAAGACCGCCTGCTGGAAATCGGCCCGGGCCAGGGCGCGCTGACCGCCGGCCTGCTCAACTCCGGTGCGCAACTCGACGTGGTGGAACTGGACAAGGACCTGATCCCGATCCTCAACCAGCAGTTTGCCGGCAAGAGTAACTTCAACCTGCATCAGGGCGATGCACTGAAGTTCGACTTCAACACCCTGAATGCCGCGCCGAACAGCCTGCGCGTGGTCGGCAACCTGCCGTACAACATCTCCACGCCGCTGATTTTTCACCTGCTGAACAATGCCGGCATCATCCGCGACATGCACTTCATGCTGCAGAAAGAAGTGGTCGAGCGTCTGGCCGCAGGCCCTGGCGGTGGTGACTGGGGTCGTCTGTCGATCATGGTTCAGTACCACTGCCGCGTAGAGCACCTGTTCAACGTCGGCCCGGGCGCGTTCAACCCGCCGCCGAAGGTCGATTCGGCGATCGTCCGTCTGGTGCCGCACGCGGTACTGCCGCACCCGGCCAAGGATCACAAGTTGCTGGAGCGCGTTGTGCGTGAAGCATTCAACCAACGCCGCAAAACCCTGCGCAACACCCTCAAGCAATTGCTCAGCAATGCCGAGATCGAAGCCGCCGGCGTCGATGGCAGCCTGCGCCCTGAGCAACTGGACCTGGCGGCGTTCGTACGCCTGGCCGACCAGCTCGCGATACAGGTCCCGGCCTCCCCTGCCGCCGACTGACAAACGATGAACGCTATCGGGCAGGACGCCACTCTGGTTTACTGCCCGATACTTGCCTAGACTGATTCCCCATCAGCTACGCCCCGCGTTCCGCTTCGTTTAAGGCCTCTTGCATGTCCGATTCCCGTTACCAGGTCGATGTCAGCGTCGTTACCCACTATCTGGCAGACCAATCGCAACCCGAGCACGACCGCTTCGCCTTCGCTTACACCATCACGGTGCAGAACAATGGCGCGATCCCGGCCAAGCTGCTGTCGCGGCACTGGGTGATCACCGATGGCAATGGCCATGTCGAGGAAGTGCGGGGCGCCGGCGTCGTCGGCCAGCAACCGTTGATCGATGTCGGCCAGAGCCACACCTATAGCAGCGGCACGGTAATGACCACCAAGGTCGGCACCATGCAGGGCACCTACGAAATGGTCGCCGACGATGGCAAGCATTTCGACGCGATCATCCAGCCGTTCCGCCTCGCCGTGCCCGGATCCTTGCACTGATGGCTACGTATGCCGTCGGCGACCTGCAGGGCTGCCTCGAACCGCTGAAATGCCTGCTCAAGCAAGTCGCGTTCGACCCGAAAATCGATCGACTGTGGCTCGTGGGCGATCTGGTCAACCGAGGCCCGCAGTCTCTGGAAACCCTGCGTTTTCTGTATGGCATGCGTGAATCGCTGATCTGCGTGCTCGGCAACCACGACTTGCATCTGCTGGCTGCAGCTAAAAATATCGAGCGTTTGAAGAAGTCCGATACCTTGCGCGAGATTCTCGATGCCCCGGACTGCGCCGAATTGCTTGAGTGGGTTCGCCAACAAAAGCTCATGCATTACGATGAAACACGCGATGTCGCCATGGTTCACGCCGGCATTCCACCGCAATGGTCGCTGCGTCGCGCCCTGAAATGTGCCGACGAAGTCGAAACCGCCCTGCGTGACGACAACCTCTTTCCCGCCTACCTCGACGGCATGTACGGCAACGATCCGGCGAAATGGGACAACGACCTCAAAGGCGTGACCCGCCTGCGCGTCATCACTAACTATTTCACGCGCATGCGCTTCTGCACCGCCGAAGGCAAACTCGACCTCAAGAGCAAGGAAGGCCTCGACACCGCGCCGCCCGGCTACAAACCGTGGTTCCAGCATAAAGAGCGCAAGACCAAAGGCCTGCGCATCATCTTCGGCCACTGGGCGGCACTCGAAGGCAATATCCATGAACCAGGCATCTCGGCGCTGGACACCGGTTGCGTCTGGGGCGGCAGCCTGACCCTGATGAACGTCGACAGCGGCGAACGCCTGTCGTGCAAATGCGACGAACACGGCGGCCTCGCCCCGACCGTCGCACCACTTATCCCCGAAACTTCGCCAGTCAGCGCACCGCGTTAGACTGCGCTTTCAGCCGAGCAACAGGAACCCGCCATGAGCGAATTCAAACGAATCCCCCCGGAACAGGCCCAAGCCCTGCGTGAGCAAGGTGCCATTGTAGTCGATGTCCGTGACCCAGCGACTTTTGCCGCCCTGCACATCAGCGGCTCGAAGCATTTGGACAACGTTTCCATCTCGGATTTCATCCGTGCCGCCGACCTTGATGCACCGACGGTAGTGGTCTGCTATCACGGCAACTCCAGTCAGAGCGCTGCCGCGTATCTGATCAGCCAAGGCTTCTCCGACGTCTACAGCATGGATGGCGGCTTCGAGTTGTGGCGTACGACTTATCCTGCAGAAACCGCCCAAGGCACCACCGAATAATTTTTTTGTCACGCGCAGGCCCCGGCTGCCGCGGGCCTGCGCGGGCAGACGAACGGTCTTGCGACAACTAATTACGTATCTCGCCTTTACCTCCTGAATTCCCAACTATCCTTAAGCCCAGGCCATCCAAATCAGGGGAGAGCCGGTACACCGGCGCACGGGTCATCGGGAGTGACTTTCACGATTGTCGATCGTGGAAGTGTTCTGGGGGGTAAACAAACAACTGCCAAAACGGTTGTTTGCCAGCATCGACTGAGTGATCCGGCGTCGGCTCCACGTATCGAGCGAGGTGACGTCATGAGTATCTTTAGCCACTTCCAACAACGCTTCGAGTCCACACGCCAGGAAGAACTCTCGCTGCAAGAGTACCTGGAGCTGTGCAAGAAAGACCGTAGCGCCTACGTTTCCGCCGCCGAGCGTCTATTGCTGGCGATCGGCGAACCGGAACTGCTCGACACCTCGACCAATTCGAGGCTGTCACGCATCTTCTCCAACAAGGTGATCCGTCGCTATCCGGCCTTTGAAGACTTCCACGGGATGGAAGAATGCATCGACCAGATCGTTTCGTATTTCCGCCACGCCGCCCAAGGCCTGGAAGAGAAGAAACAAATCCTTTATCTGCTCGGCCCCGTCGGCGGCGGTAAATCGTCGCTGGCCGAGAAGCTGAAACAGCTGATCGAGAAAGTGCCCTTCTACGCAATCAAGGGCTCGCCCGTATTCGAATCGCCACTGGGTCTGTTTAACGCCACTGAAGATGGCGCGATCCTCGAAGAAGATTTCGGTATTCCGCGGCGCTACCTGAACACCATCATGTCGCCATGGGCGACCAAACGCCTGGCCGAATTCGGTGGCGACATCAGCCAGTTCCGCGTGGTCAAACTGTACCCGTCGATCCTCAATCAGATCGCCGTGGCCAAGACCGAACCGGGCGACGAGAACAACCAGGACATTTCCGCCCTGGTCGGTAAAGTCGACATCCGCAAACTCGAGGAATACCCACAGAACGACGCCGACGCCTATAGCTATTCCGGTGCGCTGTGCCGAGCCAACCAGGGCCTGATGGAATTCGTTGAAATGTTCAAGGCACCGATCAAGGTGCTGCACCCATTGCTGACCGCGACTCAGGAAGGCAACTACAACAGTACCGAAGGCCTCGGCGCGATTCCGTTCACCGGGATCCTGCTCGCCCACTCCAACGAATCGGAGTGGCACACCTTCCGCAACAACAAGAACAACGAAGCGTTCATCGACCGGATCTACATCGTCAAAGTGCCGTATTGCCTGCGCGTCAGCGACGAAGTGAAGATCTACGACAAACTGCTGTTCAACAGCTCCCTGGCCAAAGCGCATTGCGCGCCGGACACCTTGAAAATGCTGGCGCAGTTCACTGTGCTGTCACGCCTGAAGGAGCCGGAAAACTCCAACATCTATTCGAAGATGCGTGTGTACGACGGCGAAAACCTCAAGGACACCGATCCGAAGGCCAAGTCTATTCAGGAATACCGCGACTCGGCCGGCGTTGACGAAGGCATGAACGGTCTGTCGACCCGCTTCGCATTCAAGATCCTCTCCAAAGTGTTCAACTTCGATCCGCATGAAATCGCCGCCAACCCGGTGCACCTGCTCTATGTACTGGAACAGCAGATCGAACAGGAACAATTCCAGGCTGAAACCCGCGAGCGCTATCTGCGTTACCTGAAAGAATACCTGGCACCGCGTTATATCGAATTCATCGGCAAGGAGATCCAGACCGCTTACCTCGAGTCTTACAGCGAGTACGGCCAGAACATCTTCGACCGCTACGTGCTCTACGCGGACTTCTGGATTCAGGATCAGGAATATCGTGATCCGGAAACCGGCGAGATCCTCAACCGCGTCGCCCTGAACGAAGAACTGGAGAAAATCGAGAAACCGGCCGGCATCAGCAATCCGAAGGATTTCCGCAATGAAATCGTCAACTTCGTCCTGCGCGCCCGGGCCAACAACAACGGCAAAAACCCGACCTGGCTCAGCTACGAAAAACTGCGGGTGGTCATCGAGAAGAAAATGTTCTCGAACACCGAAGATCTGCTGCCGGTCATCAGCTTCAATGCCAAGGCCAGCAAGGAGGATCAGCAAAAGCACAACGACTTCGTCACTCGAATGGTCGAACGCGGCTACACCGACAAACAGGTACGGCTTCTTTCCGAATGGTACCTGCGGGTACGGAAGTCGCAGTGAAGCAGCTGCAAGCTTCTAGCTACAAGCTGCAAGAACAAAGCGCGTAACCCACTGATGCCCGGGAACCTGCTTTTACTTGCAGCTTGAAGCTCACAACTTGAAGCTGCCCGGAGGGCTTCCTATGAGTTATGTGATCGACCGACGTCTCAATGGCAAGAACAAGAGCACGGTAAACCGCCAGCGTTTCCTGCGGCGTTACCGTGACCACATCAAGAAGGCCGTCGAAGAGGCGGTCAGCCGGCGCTCCATTACCGATATGGAACACGGCGAACAGATCAGCATTCCCGGTCGCGACATCGACGAACCGGTGCTTCATCACGGCCGTGGCGGCAAGCAAACCGTGGTCCACCCCGGCAACAAGGAATTTACCGCCGGCGAACACATTGCTCGGCCACCGGGCGGTGGCGGCGGGCGCGGTCCAGGCAAGGCAGGCAATTCCGGCGAGGGCATGGACGAGTTTGTCTTCCAGATCACCCAGGAAGAATTCCTCGAGTTCATGTTCGAAGACCTCGAGCTGCCGAATCTGGTCAAGCGCAACCTCAGCGGTACCGACACCTTCAAAACCGTGCGGGCCGGGATCAGCAACGAAGGCAATCCGTCACGCATCAATATCATCCGCACGCTGCGTTCGGCGCATGCACGGCGCATTGCCCTGTCTGGCAGCAGTCGGGCGAAACTGCGCGAAGTCAAAGAAGAACTTGAGCGCCTGAGACGCGAAGAGCCGGACAACTTCGGCGATATTCAGGAACTCGAGGCCGAAGTCGAAAAGCTCAGCGCGCGCATCCATCGCGTACCGTTCCTCGACACCTTCGACCTGAAATACAACCTGTTGATCAAACAACCGAACCCCAGCTCGAAAGCGGTGATGTTTTGCCTGATGGACGTTTCCGGCTCCATGACCCAAGCGACCAAGGACATCGCCAAACGCTTTTTCATCCTGTTGTACCTGTTCCTGAAACGGAATTACGACAAGATCGACGTGGTGTTCATCCGCCACCACACCAGCGCCCGAGAAGTCGACGAAGAGGAGTTTTTCTATTCACGGGAAACCGGCGGCACCATCGTCTCCAGCGCCCTGAAGCTGATGCAGGAGATCATGGCCGAGCGTTACCCGAGCAACGAGTGGAACATCTACGCGGCGCAGGCTTCCGACGGTGATAACTGGAACGACGACTCGCCGATCTGCCGCGACATCCTGATCAACCAGATCATGCCGTTTGTGCAGTACTACACTTACGTGGAGATCACCCCGCGCGAACATCAGGCCTTGTGGTACGAATACGAACGCATTGCCGAAGCCTTCTCTGACACTTTTGCCCAGCAACAACTGGTCTCGGCCGGGGATATCTATCCGGTCTTCCGTGAACTCTTCCAGCGCAGGTTAGTGACATGACCGCCAAAGAGCAGAAGCGCCAACCCATTTCCACAGGCTCCGAATGGACGTTCGAGCTGATCCAGACCTACGACCGCGAAATCGCCCGGATCGCGGCCCGCTATGCGCTGGATACCTATCCCAACCAGATCGAAGTGATCACCGCCGAGCAGATGATGGACGCGTACGCCTCGGTGGGCATGCCGCTGGGTTATCACCACTGGTCTTACGGCAAACACTTCCTCAGCACCGAGAAATCCTACAGTCGCGGGCAGATGGGCCTGGCCTACGAAATCGTGATCAACTCCGATCCTTGCATTGCCTATCTGATGGAAGAAAACACCATCTGCATGCAGGCGCTGGTGGTGGCGCACGCGTGCTATGGCCACAACAGCTTCTTCAAGGGCAATTACCTGTTTCGCACCTGGACCGACGCCAGCTCGATCATCGATTACCTGGTGTTCGCCAAGCAGTACATCATGCAGTGCGAGGAGCGCCACGGCATCGATGCGGTGGAAGACCTGCTCGACTCCTGCCATGCGTTGATGAACTACGGCGTTGACCGCTATAAACGCCCGTATCCGATTTCCGCCGAAGAGGAACGCCGGCGACAGAAGGATCGCGAAGAACACCTGCAGAAGCAGATCAACGATCTGTGGCGCACCATCCCCAAAGGCGCGGACAAGTATAGCGACAGGGACAATGCACGCTTTCCGGCCGAGCCGCAGGAAAACATCCTCTACTTCATCGAGAAACACGCGCCATTGCTCGAACCTTGGCAGCGCGAAATCGTGCGAATCGTGCGCAAGATCGCTCAGTACTTTTATCCACAGCGTCAGACCCAGGTGATGAACGAAGGCTGGGCGACGTTCTGGCACTACACGCTGATGAACGACCTGTATGACGAGGGACTGGTAACCGACGGTTTCATGATGGAGTTTCTGACGTCACACACAAGCGTGGTATTCCAGCCTGGCTTCGACAGCCCGTACTACAACGGTATCAACCCGTATGCGTTGGGTTTTGCCATGTACCGCGACATTAGGCGCATGTGCGAAGAGCCAACCGAGGAAGATCGTCACTGGTTCCCGGAAATCGCCGGTACCGACTGGCTATCGACCATCAAGTTCGCCATGAGCAGTTTCAAGGATGAGAGCTTCATCCTGCAGTACCTGTCACCCAAGGTAATCCGTGATCTGAAGCTGTTCAGCATTATGGATGACGATCAAAAGGACGACTTGCTGGTGCCGGCCATCCACGACGAACCCGGCTACCGGATCATCCGTGAAACTTTGGCGGCGCAGTACAACCTCGGCAACCGTGAGCCAAACGTGCAGATCTACAGCATCGATCGGCGCGGCGACCGCTCACTGACCTTGCGTCACCAACAGCACGACCGCAAACCGCTGGGAGATTCCACCGACGAGGTGCTCAAACACCTGCATCGCTTGTGGGGCTTCGATATCCACCTGGAAACCCTGCAAGGCGACCAAATCATGAAAACCCATCACGTTCCGCCACGCAGTGAACACAGCGAAGGGGATTACGGTCGACTGGATCTGGCCGTCATTCATCTTTGATCCGGTCTGGCCTCCGAAAGTCTGACGCAAGGGTTATCCTGTCGGGCTAACGGAGGTTTTTTATGCAGATTTTCAAGGTTGGCGGTGCGGTTCGAGATCGCCTGCTCGGTAAACCGGTCACGGATATCGATTGGGTGGTGGTTGGCGCCACCACGGAAGAGATGCTCGCCAAGGGTTATCGGCCGGTCGGCGCGGATTTTCCGGTGTTTCTTCATCCCAAAAGCGGCGAGGAATACGCCCTCGCCCGCACCGAACGCAAAAGCGGTCGCGGTTACGGCGGCTTCACCTTTCATGCCAGCCCCGAAGTGACGCTTGAAGAAGACCTGATTCGCCGTGACCTGACCATCAACGCCATGGCCGAGGACGATCAGCACAATCTGACCGATCCTTACCATGGCCAGCGCGATCTTGAAGCGCGCATCCTGCGCCACGTTTCCCCGGCGTTTGCCGAAGATCCGCTACGAGTGCTGCGCGTTGCCCGTTTCGCCGCGCGTTATGCCGGATTAGGCTTCACCGTCGCGCCCGAAACACTGGAATTCATGCGGCAGCTCAGCGACTCCGGCGAACTGGAGGCGTTGACCGCCGAGCGCAGCTGGAAGGAAATCTCCCGCGCGCTGATGGAGGATCAGCCGCAGGTGTTCATTCAGGTGCTTCGCGACTGTGGCGCGTTGAAGGTACTGATGCCGGAAGTCGACGCACTTTTTGGTGTGCCGCAACCGGAAGCCCATCACCCGGAAATCGACACCGGCCTGCACACGCTTAGCGTCCTGGAGCAGTCGGCGCTGCACAAACAACCGCTGACCGTGCGCTGGGCTTGCCTGCTGCACGACCTCGGCAAAGGTTTGACACCAGCAGCAGAATGGCCACGGCACATCGCCCACGAGCACACAGGACTGAAGCTGATCAAAGCGGTCAACGAACGCTTCAAGGCACCGAAAGATTGTCAGGAATTGGCGCTATTGGTCGGCCAGTACCACACCCATGGGCACCGGGCACTGGAGTTGAAGGCTTCGACACTGCTAGAGCTGTTGCAGAGTTTTGATGTGTATCGCCGACCGCAGCGGTTTGAAGAGTTTATCGTTGCGTGCGAGATGGATGCGCGGGGCCGCAAGGGGCTCGAGCAGAGAAGTTATCCACAGGCGGATTATTTGCGTGGCGCAGCCAAGGTTGCGCGGGAGGTGGCGGTGCAGCCGTTGCTGGAGAAGGGGTTCAAAGGCCCCGAACTGGGCGAAGCGCTGAAGCGTGAGCGGTTGAAGGCGTTGAAAGCGTACAAAGAGAACGCCTGAAGCAAGATCAACAGATCGCAGCCTGCGGCAGCTCCTACACGGCAACACGCGTTCTCTGTGGAGCTGCCGCAGGCTGCGATCTGTCGCTGTTAAAGATTCTGCGGGGTCAATTGCTCGCCACGCCACTCGAACGCGACCGGCGCCAGCACTTGGTCGATCTGCGCCTCAGCCCACAACGTCGCGAAGCTTTTTCCCACACCCGGATGCAGGCGGTCCGGCGCAATCAGCGACAACGGCCACAGCACAAAAGCATTTTTCAGAATCTCGGCACGTGGCAGAACCAACCCGTCGAAATTTCCCGCCAGTTCGCCATACAACAGCACGTCGATATCGAGCGGCAAACCCTTGCGATCCGGCGCGTAGCGACCATTGTCCGCCTCGATGAATTTCAAGCGTCGATCCAGCTCCATCAACGGCAGATCGGTAAACGCCGACACCACAAAGTTGAAGAACGGCCCGCTCTTGATACCCACCGGTTGGCTCTCGAACACCGCCGAACAGCGGATATCCACCAGAAACGTCGCCAAAGCGTCGAGCCCGGCGCGCAAATGGTTTTCGCGCTCGATGTTGCTACCGAGCCCGAGGTACACCTGAGTCAGCGACATCCGCGCTCGATCTCCACACCCACGCCACCTTTCGCAGCCGGTACAGCGCCTGGCTTGGTCAACTTCAGGCGAACCCAGGTAATCTTGAATTCATTCATCAGCACCTCAACCAGGCGCTCGGCGAACGTCTCGACCAGTTGATACTGCGCCTGCTCGGCAAACGCCTGAATCCGCGCGGAAACACTGGCGTAGTCGAGCGCCAGAGTGAGGTCGTCACCGGCGGCGGCCGGACGATTGTCCCAGGCGAAGCTCAGATCAAGGCGCAGGCACTGTCGGATGCCGCGCTCCCAGTCGTAGGCACCAATCACAGTGTCAACTTCCAGGCCCTCGATAAACACTCTGTCCAAGCACTTCTCTCCGCTGCACGACAAGGGCGCAATGCGCCGTTAGAATCAGGGCGTCCTCGCCCGGAATAGTTAGCATGTTTTGGTTACTGGCGACTTTCGCCTACCTGCTTGGCTCGCTGTCCTTCGCCATTTTGCTCAGCCGCCTGACCGGAAATCCGGATCCGCGAATGAGTGGCTCGGGCAATGCCGGTGCCACCAACATGCTGCGCCTGGCCGGCCGCAAACTCGCGATCCTGACCCTGCTGGGTGATCTGTGCAAAGGCCTGGTGCCGGTGCTGATCGCCTCGGCTGCAGGCCTTTCGCTGCAGGATCAGGCGTGGATCGGCGTGTGCGCCGTGATCGGTCACCTGTTCCCGCTGTATTTCCGCTTCCGTGGTGGCAAAGGTGTCGCCACCGCTGCCGGCATGCTGTTGGGCCTGTATCCGCCTGCAGCACTGTTGGCAGTATGCGCCTGGCTGCTGACGTTCTACCTGACCCGCACCAGCTCGCTGGCGGCGCTGATCGCCACGCCACTGACCTTGCCGCTGTTAGCCTGGCAGGAACCGGAGGCGCTGGTGCCGATGAGCGCACTGACCTTACTGATCGTCTGGCGCCACCGCGGCAATCTACGCGACCTGTTTGCCGGGCGCGAACGGCATTTTTAAATAGCGCCCATGAGCGCCGCTCATCACAACGCCGACAACTGCTCCATCGGCCAGCGCGCCTGCACGCTGATTGCCAGACTTTCCTGCTGACCGGCCTGCAAACGCTGGCAACCGGCAAACGCGATCATCGCGCCATTGTCGGTACAGAACTCCGGGCGCGCATAAAACACATCGCCCTTCATGTCGCCGAGCATCTTTTCCAGCGAAACCCGCAAGGCCTTGTTGGCGCTGACGCCGCCTGCGATCACCAGACGCTTCATGCCTGCCTGCTTGAGGGCACGCTTGCACTTGATGGTCAAAGTCTCCACCACGGCCTGCTGGAACGCCAGCGCGATGTCGCAACGGGCTTGCTCGTTGTCGTCCCCGGCGCTGACGCACTGCTGCCAGGCGTTGAGCGCAGAGGTTTTCAGACCACTGAAACTGAATTGCAGGCCCGGACGATCACACATCGGACGCGGAAAGGTAAAACGTCCTGCGACACCCTTCTCTGCCAACTTGGCGATTTCCGGCCCACCCGGATAATTGAGGCCCATCATCTTCGCGGTCTTGTCGAAAGCTTCGCCGGCGGCATCGTCGAGCGTCTCGCCGAGCAGGCTGTATTGACCGATGCCATCGACCTGAACCAGCTGCGTATGACCGCCGGAGACCAACAAAGCGACGAACGGGAATTGCGGCGGTTTCGGCTCCAGCATCGGCGCCAGCAAATGCCCTTCCATGTGGTGCACGCCGAGCGCCGGAATGCCCCAGGCAAAGGCCAGCGCCTGAGCACAGGATGCACCGACCAGCAGCGCGCCAACCAGTCCAGGACCCGCGGTATAGGCGATCGCATCGATCTCGGTCGGCACGCAGTCAGCTTCTGCCAACACCTGACGAATCAAGGGCAGCATGCGTTTGACGTGGTCACGCGAGGCGAGCTCCGGCACCACCCCGCCATAGGCGCGATGCAGGTCGATCTGGCTGAACAGTGCGTCGGCCAGCAGGCCGCGTTCGCTGTCATATAATGCGACGCCGGTTTCGTCGCAGGAGGTTTCTAATCCCAGTACTAGCATGGGTTTGCGCCTTGTTTAGGCTGAATTCGAAGGCGCGCATAATAGTCCCCGCGTGATGCCCCGACCAGCGGTTTTCGATCAGAGGCTTTGCATTCCGAGCGATGAGGGGTTAACATCCGCAACCCTTAAAAACCGACGTCTTCAAGTGCTCTTTTGCCGCGAGGATGTTGACCCCGGTAATGAATGAAGGTAGCTCTGGATGCCAGCCGTCAAAGTTAAAGAGAACGAACCCTTCGACGTAGCTCTGCGTCGTTTCAAGCGCTCCTGCGAAAAAGCCGGTGTACTGGCTGAAGTTCGTAGCCGCGAATTTTACGAGAAGCCAACTTCTGAGCGTAAGCGCAAAGCAGCAGCCGCTGTTAAGCGTCACGCCAAGAAAGTTCAGCGCGAACAGCGCCGCGCCGTTCGTCTGTACTAATACACAGACGTTCGTAGCAAGCTTCTTGCCTAAGCCCGGCTCTCAGCCGGGCTAATGGCATTTGCGTAAAACGCTTGATGCTTCACCGTCGAAGCCGCACACGCGACTGAGACAAATCTGCTTCACGCGTCAGACCTGGCTCTTTTGCCAGCGGTGCACGTCTTTTCTGACGAGCCTTTCAAGGCTACTGACGAGCACACCCACTGATTCCTCTCACGACGATCAGCCCAAGGCACCTGCATGCGTGCCCGCTTTATTGAGCTATCCGAGGCCCTTAACCGGCCGTCAGCGGATTCAGCGCAACACTTTCAAATAGTCGAAGACTGATGAGTACTAACGTCAGGGGATTTTCGGCAGATACACTTCCCGACAGCGATTACGCAGACGACACCGGTCGAGCCGCATATTTTGCGCGCTTCAAACAATGACCCGCGTCCGGCAGCCTTACGCATCGGACTTATTACAGCGCAGACGACGAGTACGCCATGGCC
Source organism: Pseudomonas sp. AIG (assembly GCF_977020205.1). Lineage (NCBI taxonomy): Bacteria > Pseudomonadati > Pseudomonadota > Gammaproteobacteria > Pseudomonadales > Pseudomonadaceae > Pseudomonas > Pseudomonas sp. AIG. The sequence continues at coordinate 30,176 of NZ_CDROCK010000054.1, forward strand.
GGGCTGATTCCCCAGAGCTTCATTGACGACCTGCTGAACCGCACCGACATCGTCGATGTGGTCAGTTCGCGCGTGCAATTGAAGAAGGCCGGCAAGAACTACACCGCCTGTTGCCCGTTTCACAAAGAGAAAACCCCGTCTTTCAGCGTCAGCCCCGACAAGCAGTTCTATTACTGCTTCGGCTGCGGCGCCGGCGGTAATGCCCTCGGCTTTCTCATGGATCACGACAACCTGGACTTCCCCCAGGCCGTCGAAGATCTGGCGAAAGCCGCCGGCATGGAAATCCCTCGCGAAGAAAGCGGCCGTCCACATAAACCGCGGCAGCCGACCGATTCGCCGCTGTATCCGCTGCTCACCGCTGCCGCCGACTTTTATCGGCAGGCGCTCAAGAGCCATCCATCGCGAAAAGCTGCAGTGGACTACCTCAAGGGCCGCGGCCTGACGGGCGAGATCGCCCGGGATTTCGGTCTCGGCTTCGCGCCACCCGGCTGGGACAACCTGTTCAAGCATTTGAGCAGCGACACTTTGCAGCAGAAGGCCATGATCGACGCCGGGCTGCTGATCGAGAACGCCGAGACTGGCAAACGCTATGACCGCTTCCGCGATCGCGTGATGTTCCCGATCCGCGACACCCGTGGGCGAATTATCGCTTTCGGCGGCCGCGTACTCGGCGACGACAAGCCGAAGTACCTGAACTCACCGGAAACCCCGGTATTCCATAAAGGCCAGGAACTCTACGGCCTCTATGAAGCGCGCAAGAACAACCGCAACCTCGACGAAATCATCGTCGTCGAAGGCTATATGGACGTCATCGCCCTCGCTCAGCAAGGGCTGAAGAATGCCGTCGCGACGCTCGGCACCGCAACCAGCGAAGAACACTTGAAGCGTCTGTTCCGCGTAGTGCCGAACGTGCTGTTTTGCTTCGACGGCGATCAGGCCGGCCGCAACGCCGCATGGCGCGCACTGGAAGCAACGCTTTCAAGCCTGCAGGACGGGCGTCGCGCACGTTTTCTGTTTCTGCCCGAAGGCGAAGACCCGGATACCTTGGTGCGCGCCGAAGGCACTGATGCATTCAAGGCGAGGATCAATCAACATGCTCAGCCGCTGGCGGATTATTTCTTCCAGCAACTGACCGAAGAAGCCGATCCGCGCTCGCTCGAAGGCAAGGCCCACATGGCCACCCTCGCGGCACCGCTGATCGACAAAGTGCCGGGCGCCAATCTGCGGATTTTGATGCGTCAACGCCTGACCGAAATCACCGGACTGAGCAGCGAAACCGTCAGCCAGCTCGCACAAAGTGCGCCGCAGGAAGCGCCGCCCGCCTACGATCCGGGCATCGATTACGACGCAATGCCGGACTACAGCGACTACCATCAGCCGCAGGCACAGGACATGTATGTGCCGCAGCAGGAGTGGACGCCAAAGAAACCCGGCGCTGGCGGCAAAAAGTGGGACAAGAAGCCCTGGGACAAAAACGGTAAGCGTGGCGGTGATCGCGATCAGCAACGCCCGCGTACGCCGATTGGTGTCGAGTCACCAACCCTGACCGCCCTGCGCACCCTGCTTCATCACCCGCAACTGGCCGAGCGCGTCGAAGACGCCGGGCACATTGCAGACGAGAATCAGACCAACGCCCAACTACTTGTGGCGCTGCTCGAAGCCGTACAGAAGAATCCCAAGCTAAACTCATTTCAGTTGATCGCGCGATGGCACGGCACTGAACAGGGTCGTTTGCTCAAGGCATTAGCAGAAAAGGAGTGGCTGATTGACGGAGATAACCTTGAACAACAGTTTTTCGACACCATTACTAGCTTGTCAGCCCGCCAACGCGAGCGAAATCTGGAACAGTTGCTCAGGAAAGCGCGTCAAAGCGAACTGAGTATCGAAGAGAAAAATCAACTGCGCGACCTACTAAGTCGCAATGTTTCCGCATCAAACCCGACCTCAACTGGCGCGTGAGGTCATAGCTCAGGTATAATCCTCGGCTTGTTTTTTGCCCGCCAAGACCTTCAGTGGATAGGGTGTTATGTCCGGAAAAGCGCAACAGCAGTCTCGTATTATTGAGTTGATCAAACTGGGTCGTGAGCAGAAGTATCTGACTTACGCCGAGGTCAACGACCACCTGCCCGAGGATATTTCAGATCCAGAGCAGGTGGAAGACATCATCCGCATGATTAACGACATGGGGATCCCCGTACACGAGAGTGCTCCGGATGCGGACGCCCTTATGTTGGCCGACGCCGATACCGACGAGGCCGCTGCGGAAGAAGCAGCGGCTGCGTTGGCAGCGGTGGAGACCGATATCGGTCGCACCACTGACCCAGTGCGCATGTACATGCGTGAAATGGGTACGGTCGAGCTTCTGACTCGTGAAGGCGAAATCGAAATCGCCAAGCGTATCGAAGAGGGCATCCGTGAAGTGATGAGCGCAATCGCGCACTTCCCTGGCACGGTTGACCACATTCTCTCCGAGTACACTCGCGTCACCACCGAAGGTGGTCGCCTGTCCGACGTTCTGAGCGGTTATATCGACCCGGACGACGGCATTGCGCCGCCTGCCGAAGTGCCGCCGCCTGTCGAAGCGAAAGTGGCGAAAGCTGACGACGATACCGATGACGACGAAGCCGAATCTTCCGATGACGAAGAAGAAGCCGAAAGCGGTCCGGATCCGGTCATCGCTGCCCAGCGCTTTGGCGCCGTGGCTGATCAGATGGAAATCACCCGCAAGGCCCTGAAAAAGCACGGTCGCAACAACAAGGCAGCGATTGCCGAGTTGCTGGTACTGGCCGAGCTGTTCATGCCGATCAAACTGGTGCCGAAGCAATTCGAAGGCCTGGTCGAGCGTGTTCGCGGTGCCCTGGATCGTCTGCGTCAGCAAGAGCGCGCGATCATGCAACTGTGTGTACGTGATGCACGTATGCCACGCGCCGATTTCCTGCGTCAGTTCCCGAGCAACGAAGTCGACGAAAGCTGGTCCGACGCCCTGGCCAAAGGCAAGAGCAAGTACGCCGAAGCCATCGGTCGCGTGCAGCCGGACATCATTCGTTGCCAGCAGAAACTGATCGCGCTGGAAACCGAAACCGGTCTGACCATCGCAGAAATCAAGGACATCAACCGTCGCATGTCGATCGGTGAGGCCAAGGCCCGCCGCGCGAAGAAAGAGATGGTTGAAGCCAACTTGCGTCTGGTGATCTCGATCGCCAAGAAGTACACCAACCGCGGCCTGCAATTCCTCGATCTGATCCAGGAAGGCAACATCGGTCTGATGAAAGCGGTGGACAAGTTCGAATACCGTCGTGGTTACAAGTTCTCGACTTATGCCACCTGGTGGATCCGTCAGGCGATCACTCGCTCGATCGCCGACCAGGCCCGCACCATCCGTATTCCGGTGCACATGATCGAGACGATCAACAAGCTCAACCGTATTTCCCGGCAGATGTTGCAGGAAATGGGTCGCGAACCGACCCCGGAAGAGCTGGGTGAACGCATGGAAATGCCTGAGGACAAGATCCGCAAGGTATTGAAGATCGCTAAAGAGCCGATCTCCATGGAAACCCCGATCGGTGATGACGAAGACTCCCATCTGGGTGACTTCATCGAAGACTCGACCATGCAGTCGCCAATCGATGTCGCCACTGTTGAGAGCCTGAAAGAAGCGACTCGCGAAGTGCTGTCCGGCCTCACTGCCCGTGAAGCCAAAGTACTGCGCATGCGTTTCGGTATCGACATGAACACCGACCACACACTCGAAGAAGTGGGCAAACAGTTTGACGTAACGCGTGAGCGGATCCGTCAGATCGAAGCCAAGGCGCTGCGCAAGCTGCGCCATCCGACGCGAAGCGAGCATCTGCGCTCCTTCCTCGACGAGTGATACCAGAACCCCCGGCCCAGGCCGGGGGTTTTGTTTATGTGGCAGATTAAAATCCTTCGCAACGCCCCTCCCCCGCATACCCCGTCTACACTCGAAACAATCATCCCCGAGCCATAACGAGAGCGTTATGCCCAGATTGGCGTCCGTGCTTTTTTTGCTGTCACTGATGATCTGGACCGCAACGGCTGACGCGCTGACTCTGACCGATGAAGAACGTAGCTGGCTGGCGGCTCACCCGGACTTGCGCCTGGGTGTCGATGCGTCGTGGCCGCCCTTTGAGTTTCGTGACGATCAGAATCGCTATCAGGGGCTCGCAGCCGACTATATCGACGTGATTCGCCAACGCCTGGCGATCAAATTGACGCCCATCGAACCGGTGAGCTGGACAGTGGTGCTGGAACAAGTGAAGTCGGGCAAGATCGACCTGCTGCCTGGCATCATGTCCACCCCTGAACGCCAGACCTACCTGTCGTTTACCCGCCCCTATCTTGATTTCCCGATTGTCATCCTCGCCCACATCGGCGGCGCGCAGCCGCGCAAACTCGACGACCTGTACGGTTTGAAAATCGCCGTGGTGGAAAACTATGCGCCCCACGAACTGCTGCGCACCCACCACCCCGATCTGAATCTGGTCGCCATGCCCAATGTCAGCTCGGCACTGCAGGCATTGGCAACCGACGAGGTGGACGCTGTCGTCGGTGATCTCGCGTCCAGTGTCTGGAGCCTGCGCCAACTCAAACTCGACGGCCTGTACGTCAGCGGCGAAACCCCGTATCGCTACCAATTGGCAATGGCCGTGCCGCGCGACAACAAGGTATTGGTGGGGATTCTCGACAAAGTTCTGGCCGACATGAGTCCTGATGAAATCAGCAGCATTCAGGAGCACTGGGTCGGCAACGTCCTTGATCATCGGACATTCTGGTCGGATCTGCTGGTCTACGGTTTACCGGGGCTGTTGCTGTTGGTGACGATCCTCGCCGTGGTAATCCGCATCAACCGCCGCCTGAGCTCGGAAATCGCCCGACGTATCGACCTCGAACAGGAACTGCGCAGCAGCGAATATCACTATCGCGGACTGGTCGAGAGCTTGTCGGCCATCGCCTGGGAAGCGCGGATGAGCGACTTCACCTACAGCTATGTGTCGCCCCACGCCGAAGACTTGCTCGGCTACCCGCAATCGCACTGGCTGATCCCCGGTTTCTGGCACAACATCATTCATCCGGCCGACCTGACTCGCACGCAAAGTTACTGCAAAGCAGCCCTCAGTGAGGGGCGCGATCACATCGTCGATTATCGCGTGATCACCGCAGATGGCCGCTGCTTGTGGGTGCGCGACATTGTCAGCCTGATCGAGCACGGTCATGAGCCGGTGATGCGCGGTTTGATGATCGATATCAGCGAAATCAAGCGCACCGAAGAGGCGCTGCGGCTCTCGGAGCAGAAATTCGCCTCGGTCTTCCAGCAATGCCCGGACATTCTGGTGATTGCACGGCTGTCCGATGGCTGTCTGCTGGAGGTCAACGAAGCGTTTGAAGAACAGATCGGACTGACCGCCGAGGAAGTGCTGGGCCAGACGGCGACTGATCTCAATATCTGGGGCATTCCCGGCGTCGGTCCGGGGCTACTGCAGCGTTTGCAGGCGGGCAGTATTCGCAATCTGGAGATGCCCTTTCGCCGCAACAACGGCCAGTTGTTCACTGGCCTGATCTCCGCCGAGCCGTTGGATCTGGATACCACGCCAGCGCTGGTGGTCGTTGTGCGCGATATCACCCAACTCAAGGAAACCCAGCAACAACTGCAAACCTCTGAAGAAAAATTCGCCAAGGCCTTTCACGCCTCCCCGGATGGCTTGTTGCTGTCGCGCCAGAGCGATGGCCTGCTGCTGGAAGTCAACGAAGGTTTCAGCCGCATCACCGGTTTCAACAGCGCCATGTCGGTGGATCGCTCCGCGCTGGATCTGGGCATCTGGGTCAATCTCAATGAACGCAAACAGATGCTCGACCTGTTGCATCGCGATGGCTTCGTCCGTGACTTCACCTGCCACATCCGCCGCAGTGACGGGCAGATTCGCCTCTGCGAAGTGTCCAGCCGGCCGCTGCCGATCGGTGAAGAAGACTGCATGCTGACCATCGCCCGCGACATCACCGAACGCCATCTGATGCAGGAAAAACTGCAACAGGCCGCCACCGTGTTCGAAAGCACTGCCGAAGGCGTGCTGATTACCGACACCCAACAGCACATCAGCGCAGTCAACCGCGCCTTCACCGAGATCACCGGCTACAGCGAAAGCGAAGCGCTCGGCCATACCCCGCGCCTGCTTGCCTCCGGCCTTCACGACAGCGCGTTCTACGCAGCAATGTGGCACCAGTTGACCGATGAAGGTCACTGGCAAGGCGAGATCTCCAACCGGCGCAAGAACGGCGAGTTGTATCCGAGCTGGCTGACCATCAGTGCGGTACGCAACCGCGACAAGTTCATCACCCACTTTGTTGCGGTGTTTGCCGACATCTCCAGCCTCAAACATGCCCAAGCCAAACTCGACTATCAGGCGCACCACGACCCGCTCACCGGCCTGCCAAACCGCACACTGTTCGAAAACCGCCTGTTGATGGCACTGAACAGTCAGCAGGAAAACGGCGGTCAAGGCGCCGTGCTGTTTCTCGATCTCGACCGTTTCAAACACATCAACGACAGCCTCGGCCATCCGGTCGGTGACCTGCTGCTCAAGGGCATCGCCGTGCGCCTGAAAGAGCAACTGCGCGACATCGATACCGTGGCGCGTCTGGGCGGTGACGAATTCATCATCCTGTTGCCCGGCCTGCAACAGGCCAGCGACGCCGACAACATCGCCACCAAACTGCTCAACTGCTTTGGTGCGCCGTTCCAGGCTGGCGAGCATGAGTTCTTCATCAGCGCCAGCATCGGCACCAGCCTCTATCCACGGGACGGTTGCGACGTCGCCACACTGGTGAAAAACGCCGACGCGGCGATGTACCGCTCCAAGGCAAAGGGTCGCAACCGCGTCGAAAGCTACACCCGCGATCTCACCGCCCAGGCCAGCGAGCGCATCGCGCTGGAACACGAGCTGCGTCGGGCCATCGAGCGTGACGAGCTATTCCTCTACTACCAACCGAAAATCAGCCTCGACGACCATCGCCTGGTCGGTGCAGAGGCGCTGATCCGCTGGCGTCACCCGACTTTCGGCGACGTACCGCCAGAGCACTTCATTCCGCTGGCCGAAGAGAACGGCATGATCCTGCAGATCGGTGACTGGGTGCTCGAGACCGCGTGCCGGCAAATGTTCGAATGGAATCAGGTCTACGACAGCCTCGGCCCACTGTCGGTGAACCTCGCCGGCGCGCAACTGCGCCAGCCGAATCTGCTCGGACGCATCGAACAACTGCTCAACGACAACGGCCTGCAGCCGGATTTACTGCAACTGGAAATTACCGAGAATTTCATCATGAGTCAGGCCGAAGAGGCGCTGGCCGTGTTGCATCAGCTCAAACACCTCGGCGTACAATTGGCGATCGACGACTTCGGTACCGGATATTCTTCGCTCAGTTACCTCAAACGCTTGCCGCTGGACATCCTCAAAATCGACCAGTCGTTTGTCCGCGGATTGCCCGACGACCCCCACGACGCGGCCATTGTCCGGGCTATCATCGCGCTGGGACGGAGCATGCAATTCACGGTCATCGCCGAGGGCGTGGAAACCCAGGCACAACAACAATTTCTCGCCGTCGAGGGCTGCGAACAGATCCAGGGCTACATCGTCAGCCTGCCGCTACCGCCGGAAGAATTCGCGGCAACGTTTCTTCGTGTAACCGTATCGGATTATTCGGATAGCACAGCCGAGAAACCGTCGCTATAATCCGCGGCCTACTGAGGGCCTATAGCTCAGTTGGTTAGAGCAGAGGACTCATAATCCTTTGGTCCACGGTTCAAGTCCGTGTGGGCCCACCATCTTGAAAGCCACGTATTACGTGGCTTTCGTCGTTTCTGGCAACTGAAAAAACCGGTCAGGCGAATTGCAAAAAATGCGGTCCGTCCAAAATTCGTCCAATTTCAATTTTGGACGGACATTTACGCTACCTCAGCGATCATCGGTTTCGCTTCCAAGAGGCTGGCCAGTGGATTCAGATTGACGACTTCGGCCAAGTGTCCAGGACTGAAGTGAGCATACTTTTGAGTCATGGCCAACGTCGCATGCCCAAGCACTTTTTGAAGCGTCAAAATATCTCCGCCGTTCCTCATGTAATGGGATGCGAATGTGTGTCGCAGGACGTGCGTCATCTGCCCATCGGGTAACTCTAATCCGATCGCCTCAACACTACGCCGAAAGGTGATGGCGCAAGGTCTGAAAGGCAGAGCAGCTTTCAACCGCTCCTCAAGCCGTTTCGAGATTGGCACAGACCGATTCTTGCTGGATTTGGTGCGGCTGTAGTGCACCATCTGATTTCGCACCTGGCGCGGTTGAAGCGCTTCCGCTTCGCCCCACCTGGCACCGGTGGCCAGACACACTTCAGCGATCAACCCGGCGTCGGAATCCCGTTTAGCCAGATCGCCCAATAGTTGCTCGATCTGCTCGCTCAGCAGGTAGGCCATCTCCGTTTCGTCGAACTTGAGTTTGCGCACCTTGCCCAGCGGGTTGTCGACGTCCCACTCCCCCAGTCTGGCCAGCTCGTTGAATACAGCACGTAGATACGTCAGCTCATGATTCAGCATGTTTGCGCTGATGGGCTTCGGATCCGCGCCGTCTTTGGAGTAACCAGTGCCTGGCGTCGATCTGGAATGCTTCCCCTCTGCGCGCTCGGCGCGGTACTGCGCAAAGTGAGCAGAAGTGAACTTATGCGCCTTCGGGTTCCCCATTCGATTCACCATACTGACCAACAACGCTAGGCGCTGTTTGCCGGTCTTCAGGTTCTGGCCGTGGACGACGTACCAGCGATTGACCAGGTCGAGCATAGTTCGCGCATCGTGCTTGGCGGGCTTAGCAACTTGCCCCGACGCACCTTCCCCCATGACCTTGCTGTGGTAATGGGTTGCTTCGTTTTTGGTAGGGAAAATCCTGCGGGTTCGATAGCCGTAGCTGCCGTCAGGGCGGCAGTCCACTTCGTAGCGGCCATCCGGTAGTTTTCTTATCGGCATGGTGTCGCGTCCTACGTCACTGGCCAATCACGGGGCTGATCTGACCCGCTTCAGGTGCGACCTCATCAGTCACCAGCCACAGCGCATATTTTTTGAACCGCGGATGCATGGTGACCTTCAACAACTCAACCGAGCTGACGGACTTACTGCGTCCATACTCATAGCCCTTCCAAGTATCCATTTTGACGCCGGTGAGTTCGCAAATTTCGGTTTGTGTCAGTCGCTCTGTCAGCCGCACTTCCTTGAGCTTGCTTCCTAAATCCATGACGACCCCTTGATTTTGTGTATGTACATACATATTCTGTGGGCGCAGATACATATCTGCTGCATATATACCCACGGAGCTTACCAAATGCAGATCACGATCGACACGCCCTACACCACTGTCAGAGAACTAGCCCGACGCTCCGGCCAGTCGGAACGAGCCATCCGAAACGACATCGAGCGCGGCCGCATCCTGATTCGTGAAAAGACGGAAGGCTCGAAAGAAGCGGTGCTGATCAACATGCTCGCCTTGGCCATCGAAGCAGCTCAGCAGGCCGAGCGCGTTATGTCCGCATCGGCCAAGCGCTGAGGGGCTGGAAATGCAATTCGAAGATATCTACCGCTTGGAAGTGGTCGAAGCCCTGAAGCATGACAACGACCTGGACTTCAAAGACATCGGCACCACCTACTTTCAAAAAGGTGTTTGTCCTGGGTGTGGGGAACGCACCCTGTACATCGCTCGAAAGCAGCCTTATCAGCTCAAGTGCAATCGCTTGAACCAATGCCAATTCGAGGAAAAAACCCGGGAGCGCTACAGCCACCTGTTCGAAAACCTCAGTGAGCGGTTCCCTCGTACCGAGCTGAATCCAAACGCGACGGCCGATGCTTACCTACAGCGTAATCGCGGCTTTGATATCAGCAAGATGAAGGGCTGGTATGAACAAGGCCGCCGTCCAATGAAGGACGGCCAATGGGCTGACACTGTCCGGTTCCCGCTTTGCAACGGTCATTGGGAACGCATCATTGACGTCACCATGGTCAAGGCAAACGAGGGAGATAAGGCGGGGATCAAAAAGGGGATGGACTACAAGGGCGGATGCTGGGCGCCGCCAGGAATGACCATCGAGCCAGGGGATACCGTTTATGTCGTTGAAGGCATCTTCCACGCTATCGCTTTATTCCTTGCCGGCTACAAGGCCGTCGCTTCGATTTCAGCCAATAACTTTCCCTGGAATCTGATCGAGGAACACAAGGGCAAGAAAGTCCGCTGGGTCATCGCCCTGGACGACGACGCCGCCGGTCACTCTGTCATCCCGAAATACCGCAGTCAGTTGCACGCCAAAGATGAAAAGGCATGGGTAGCGCTCGCTGGGGCGGACCGCGATTGGGACGACGTTTACCGCGATGGCCAACTGAATGACGACTTCATGCGGGAAGCCTGCTACCAGGGCCGCTTGTTCGTGGCGGTCAGCGCCGCCAAAAAAGCGTTTCTTCTTTACCTCAAGAGGCCGCGTAGCTTCTTCCTGGTCGAATTTCAGAATCGCCTCTACTCCGCCAAGATCAACACCGACGAACTGAACAAGGATCTGGACGGCGATAACGTGAACGGCCACTGGCCAAAGTTCGAAAAGCATTGCGACATGAAGCAAGTGGCCAACTGCGTTCCGCATTTTGAGTACATCCAGCGAGATGCCATCACCGGTGACCAGCAGTTCTTTTTTCAATTCAACTTTCCTAACACCGCACAGAACTGCAAGGAACCGCTAGCGCCGAACTCCATTGGTGATCCCCGCAGCTTTGCCAAATCTTTGCTGGAGCGCACCCCGGGCGGCAACTTCGAAGGCGGTGAAAAGGTGCTGGCCATGCTTCGCAGTAAGTGGCTGGACAATGCGCTTACCGTTCGATCGCTGCCGTTCGTAGGGTATGACGCGGCGAGCAAGACCTACTGCTATCAGAAGTTCGGTTACCACAAGGGCCGCGAGTACCTGGCGAACGATCATGGCTATCTGGAAGTGGGTAAGACCGGTCTGAAAACCTCACTCAACAGCCTTGTGATCGTTCGAGGTAACCCGTTCGATCCAAGCTGGTTTTCCGACTTTCTCGCCGTGCACCATTTGAATGGACTGGCGGCGCTATCGTGGTGGACGGCAACGCTGTTTGTTCAGCAGATCCGCAGCAAACAAGAGTCGTGGCCTTTTCTGGAGTTGACCGGTGACGCCGGTGCCGGCAAATCCAGCTTGCTCAGGTTTCTATGGCGCCTGTTCGGCCGATCCAACTTTGAGGGCATCAAGCCCAACAGTACCGGCGCCAGTGCGATCGGTTTGACCCGCGCCCTGTCCCAAGTCAGCAATTTGCCGGTGGTGCTGATCGAATCCGACAGCCAGTCTGTCGACGCGCAAGGCCGCACGGTAGTCAGTCAGTACAACTGGGAAATCTGGAAACAGTTGTTCGACCACAACGCTACGTTGCGAACGGTTGGCGTGAAATCCTCGAGCAACGACACCGACAGCCTGGTCTTCCTCGCCGCTCTGTGCATCGCACAGAACGCCAGTGTGGAAGGCTCAGAGCCGATCCTGACTCGTATCAGCCACTACCACGCAACCAGAGCACACCACACACCTGCGTTAAAGGTTCTAGCCGTACGCCTGAACAGTCTGCCGGTGGAGCACTTGGCGGGATATCTAGGGCATTGCATAGGCCAAGAGTCGGAATGGCTTCAACGTTACTTCGACGCCTTTGCGGAGTACGAACAACGCCTGCAAGCCAATACGGCAATCCAGCATCAGCGGATTGTGCTGTGTCACGCACAGATGATGGCAGCAGCCAAAGCCACTCAGGCGCTGTTTCCCGAGTGGAGCGACGACACCCTGGACCAACTGATCAAACACATCGAACGGCGCGCGATTGACCGCCAGCAGCGCGTCAGCACTGAGAACCCGACAGCCGGCCGCTTCTGGCAGATCTATCACTACCTGAACGAGCGGACGATGTTCATCAGCGACAAGGATGGGGATCGCGAGGTCACGCAGGAAACGCTCAATCACAGCGCCGATAAAGATCTGATCGCGATCAACATCGAACACTTCCACAACGCTTGCCGTCTGGCTGGCCAAGAAGTCATTCACGCGACTCAACTGCACCGAGCTTTACCGCTCAGCACCACACACACGTTCATCGAAACCCGCAAAGTCCGATCGGTAATCGAGAAACGCTCGCTCAACTGCTGGTTGTTCCGGAAGGGGAGCAAGTCGTGAAAAACGTCGTGGGTGTTAAACCAGGTGCGTGGGGGAGCACCCCAAGTTTTGTGCAAATGCGTGTGTGGCCACTGACTGGGCGGAACATCTGGAACATGAATATCTATAAGAAAAATATCTATAAAAAACAAATAGATAACAAGCATAAACCCACCATCATCGACCGGAACAAACCGGAACGCACTGGAACAACTTTCCAATCGCTGTTCCGGGAGTGTTCCGCCATAGGCACTTGCCGGAACAACCCGCAAAGCCTTGTGCTTCAAGGGCTACAGCGATTTTTCCGAATTCGCTGTTCCGCAATGTTCCAGTTATCCGTTCCACCGCAAAGGCGCGCTGAAAGCCCCATAAACCTCGGGTTCGCGGTCATCAACTTTTAATTGTTCCGGTTGTTCCGGGGGACGCCGGGGCACACGCGACATTTTTTCAGGCGCGGCCTGATCCAACCAGCAAAACAAGGAGCAACACCATGCAAGTACAAGTCATAACTGGCGGGCAAGCCACGGGCAAAACAACCCAACTGCGCGCCATTCAAGCCGAACTGCAAGCGCAGGGCATCGAGGCGCCAATCCTCGTAGGCCAGCACTGGACAACCCCGTACTTCGTGAACTTGATCACAGAGAAAGCCATGACGGGGGCCAAGCATTTCCTGGCCGACGACTGCACCCAGTTTCAAATCAAAGCGGCGATGAATCTGAAAGCACAGGGCATTCACTCGGGCATCCCCTCTGACTTTGTCGTTCATTTGGTGCGCCAAGCGTAAGGAGGGGGAAGCCATGATTATTCGATACGTCGCCAACAAGCTGCCCGGCGAACTGGCTCTACCGACCAGTTACGTCGACCAGCGCACCCCTGAAGACTTGGCCGAACTGGCAGCGGCTGCACATTGGAGGGATCACCCGGAGGACACGCCGACATTCGTCACGGTCGTGCACATGCGCGACGTCGATGGGCATGACCTGGGACTATTTGAAGTGCGCTGTGAACAGCGCCCGGTATTCACGGCAAGCCAATTGCGGCAGGCGTGAGAGAGACGGTGTCGAGGAGTTGCAGCTCCCCGACACCAACCACCACGAAAGGAGCAACACCATGCAAGCACAGCACCTAAGCAGCAGCGGTAACAAGGCTATCACACCGCCGGATCAAGGCCGCAGCACCTTTAAGCCCACTCGCCCATTGTTGGCCACGGCGGTAATAGGCGCGGCCCTGATCGGTTACGTGGTTCACAAGACCCCTGACGCCCGGCAACGACTCGAAAGCTTAGCGGCAATGGCACAGAACCTTGGCGACCTGTCCGACCGTGACGCTGACGTTGTCGCACAGGTACTCGCAAAACCGACCACACCACTACTGAAAGGAAATGCCCAATGAGTGATTCTCGCGAGCAAGACAAATTTGTGGTTCGTCTGCCCGAAGGCTTGCGCCCTGAGATTGCGGCAGTCGCCCGAATGAATAATCGCAGCATGAATGGAGAGATTATTTCTCGCCTACAGCAGTCGCTCGCCTTCGAACAACTGGCACAACAGCAAGGCCAGTTGATTGCCCAATTACTGAAGCGCATCAGCGCCTTGGAGACTGAACCATGCTGATAGATGGTCAATTCATCGCTGTCAGTGAGGCCGAGTACGACAGCGCCCGAAAACAGGCTGAGTTACCCAGTGACTTTCACCTGGTGGAGGCCACCGCTCTACTACACCACGACACGGGGAATGGCATTGCGCGCATTCGCTTGCCAGTAGGACTGGTGGTCGCCGCATTTGAAGATCCGCAGGGTCATCGCCGATACGGGGTGGTATCGCTACCGATGCCCCGCAATAAACCGTAATAATTTTAGCGGCTAAAACTACACTGCTTTGCTGATTCACAAGGGCGCTTTGGCGCCCTTTTCTTTTTTCTGTAAATCACCAATCAAATCGAAAACTGTTGTTTCTTGACATACATGAAAACATACTTTCATGCAATTCATTGCCCCCAAGACCAACAGCACGAAAAATCAAATCACATAGAAACACCGCAAGAGTTTAGCTATACACAACCCATAGCGGCGGATCTGAACTAATAAACACTGAACATGAAGCGGGCTAGCGCATTGGCCATGATCTAACCGCGATTACATGAAACTATAAAATCATGCATGCGATTGGGAACTAATGGCATTTTGCAATGTCACACAAAACCCCACTCTACGCGGCTTCCCGGACGATTCAGGATGGCATAGTGTGAGCTTTGAGATGTGCCGACTAGTTCAAAAAGCCTCCAAAATACTATTTGACAATCTATTTTTTAAATTCGTAAAGTGCGCCGCAATTGATCTGCCCAGCATGGAGCCGTAGTAATGGACGAGCGCGTAATCATCAATACGAGAGATGTTTTAGAAGAAGTCGCAAAAGTAATAATGTCGTTAAGCGTTTCAGTCGGTGCTCGACCACTGAACGAGGAAGAAAGCGGCGGAGTAGTAGCGACCATGACTTGGAGTCATGGTCGATTACTGGAATGTTCTAAAGAACTGGGAGAACTGTTTAATCAGGCGGGCAATGAACTAATTTGATCGAATAGCTGACGCTGCTGAGCAATAGGCATTTCACGGAGTCGGTCGAAAATCAACTGGTCGACCGACTGAGCAGATGGACGCAAAGGATGTGAATAGGTAAGGCTCATTACGAACGTATGCCCGCAGCGCGGGTTGAGACACTGGCAATACAGCTTCGCATATTCCAGATTCATGTTTTCACGCGAACCAATACGAGCCTTACCCCCACATTCCCTACAAGTAATCCGCATTGCGCCCCTTCCCCAATGGTGTATGTACATACACTATTCTACGTGAAGCAACCTCAAACTGCTGCGCCTGCCTCTACTGGGTCACGCCATCCAATACGCCGATCGGCCCGCAGTGAGTCGTTCAACTGTTCGAATAATTGGCAGATCGGATGGATTTCATTGTTGGTGTAAACCCGATCGATCTTTTCGATGTCACCAAATCCACCGCTGTTCTCCGGGATAATCCCCGCCAGCGCCGGGTTCATCCGCCAGGCCGCAATGACGTCGTTACGGGTGATGTTTTTCACCTTCTCCAGCTCGTCTTTCGCCTGGAAGTCCCCCACGGGGATAATTTGAATCGCCTTTTCGGTACCGCCCGGAATGTTCACGAACATCGACCTGAAGTTACCCACACCCTTGCTTGCACTGATCTGCGCGCGCAGCTCATTTTCGTCGTCTTCGGTCAAGTTCGGGTCGTTGGTGTAGAAAATATAACCCGCGTGGGCACCGTTGCTGTAATAGCGCCGGCGGAATAGGGTCGCGGCCTCATTGAGCAACAATGCCTGCATGCCGCCCAGGTAATCGGGAATGCCGTAGACGTCCTGCTCCACGTCATAATTCATCACATGCTCGACGTCTTCCTGGTCGAATTCCACTTCCTTGCCGTCCGGCAGCAACATGACAAAGCCGCCGTCCACTTTTACGCGCATGTTGATCGCCGCCAGGTGTTCCATTTCCAGGACTTCGCCGAACACGTTACGGTTCTTCAGGAAATAGGACTCGCCGAACACCATGAAATCCAGCCCTGCACGGCTCATAGTGCGGATGCTACACCCCGCCGAGGGAACGAACTCTCGCAACAGCAGGTTGCGCTTGAAACCCGGAATGGCGCCGTGGTGCGCGTTGGCGCGCAACAGCTTCGCCAGTCCTTGGCGTGACACTGGCGGCGTGTAAATACGGCCGTCGTGGCTGGCAAACGTGCCCAGGTATTGCCCGATGTTTTCGGTCAGCACCTGCTCGGGAGCGCCGAACGAAAAGGCCCGCGCTCGCCCGCGTGGTGGATTGACGGTTTGCTGGTTTCTTCGCTTGCCCATGTGTACCTGTTCCGCTGAGTGTGTAGGAGCTTCGGCGCTGCTTGTTGGTGTTGAGTGGTTCGTGGGCCAGCGCGTGCATGATTGCCCAGGCAATGTCCGCGTGGCCTGTCGCGTCGGTGCGAGAGGCGCTATAGGTGATCTGGCCGCTGCTGGTCGCACCGCGCTTGATGGTCAAGAAGGCCTGCGCGATGTCGTTCCAACCAGCGTCCCATTCGATTCGACTGCCTTGGATGGTGTCCTGGGCTTTCAGTACCAGGCTGTTTTTGGTTTCAAGGCTGTAGTGAATTGAGGTCGCTCGCGGGTAGAAGTCGCGCACCAGGTCAAACACCCCGTAGCCGATACCAGTGGTATCGATGCCGATGTGCTGGACGTTGAAACGCTCCGTGAGCTTTTTGATTTGCGCTGCCTGGAAGGTGAACGAATGCCCACGCCAGCTGTGTTTTTCCAGTATCCGAAACTTGGCGCCAGGCTCTAAAGGTGGAGCTAGGACAACACAGGTCGCGTCGTCTCGCGTTCGACTCGGGTCGTAGCCGATCCATACCGGACTGTTTCCGTAGGGGCGATCGTCCTCGGGTTCGAAGTCCGTCCACAACGACAGATCCGAGTAGCACCGCTCCAGATCGGCCAGTGCGAATACTCCTTGGGTGCTGTCGATGAATTTGCAGTAGAACAGCTGCTGGAACTTGTCCGCGTCGTACTCAAGCTGCAATTGCTCCAGATCGAACAGATCGCAGCCACCGGCGATTGCGTCCTCAATGGTGATGATCTTGCGCCACTGGCCATCGGGGCACAGCGCGCCGGCGGCAATTTCCTTTTCGCTTGGCCATGGATTCTTCGCGGCCTTGCGCTTGCTGTTGCGGAAAGTCTCACCAGTCCAGAACGGATAGGCCTGATGCGTTACTGCGCTCGGAGTAGAGAAATACGTCTTGCGCCACTTCTTATGTGTGCCCATAGCACTGGCCACAGTGCTGAGTTTTTCGAAGTCGCGAATCCAGAAATACTCGTCGATGTAGACGTGACCGTGGTGCCCCTGGGCAGTGCTGCTGTTGGTGCTGAGAAACCGCAGCTCGGCACCGTTGCTCAACACAATAGGATTGCCGGTCAGCTCCAATCCGAACCACTGCTGGGCGAACTGGATGATGTAGCTACGGAAAATCTCGGATTGCGATCGGCTGGCCGACAAGAACATTTGATTGTCCCCGGTCAGCACCGCGTCCATGAACGCTTCGCCAGCGAAATAGTAGGTCAAACCTACTTGCCGACTCTTCAGAATGTTGCGGATCCGGCGTGTCAGCGGGTTCTGTTTGGCTTCAAACAATTCCTTTTGATAGCCGTACATCTTGCTGATGAACTTATCAAGGAAGTCGACTTCGGTTAGACCGGAAACGTCGTTCTTCACTTTCTTTTCGCGCTTCTTACCGCCTCTGTCGCCACGTTCCCGGCGCCTGTCTTGGCGATCACCTTGGTCGTGTGCGGGCGCCTCACCTGCGATCGCTGGCGACGCTTTGTTGGACTGCTTCAACAGTCGATCGCGTACGGTGGTCAGTCGGTCCAGTTCGTCCAACTCACCTTTGGTCAGAGTGGTCTGTTTCTCAAGGATCAACGTCAGACGCCGGCTGACCGCTGTCAGCGGTTCTTCATCCGAAAGCATCTCGTCCCAGCCGCCCTTGGCGATCCAGTAATAGACGATCCGGATATTCGGCAGCTTGAGCTGGACCTGAATCTCTTTCGGCTTACACCGACGCAAATAGAGACGTTTTGCGGCTTCTTTGACTTCGATTGAATAGAGCATGGTCCGCAGTCTATGCGGCGAAAACGCCGGAAACGCGGTGTTAAATTCCGCGAATCTCCTAGATCGTAAAAATAGGAGAAAAGCAAAAACGAAGCGTTTGTTTGGTGGTCAGCGGCTCCCTATCGTGGCGGCTCAAACCACCGATTGAGCGCAGAAACGCCAATGCCCCGTTCCCTTGTTTCTTTCTGGAAACGTGTCGCCACCAGCGGCACCACCGCTGATAACCGCGAAATTCTGCCCCAGGAACTGCGCGACATTGCCGAGACCTACAAGCCGTCTTTTTACACGGCAGTGATCTGGTGCGAACACGAACGTGGTTATGGATCCCATGGGACGGTCTACGCCGTGCGCCTGGTAGAAGACGACGAGGATATGGAACCAGGCCAAGTCGCGCTGGAGGCCCAACTCAAGCCCAACGATCAATTGTTGTGGCTGAACGACCAGGGCCAGAAGCTGTTCACCAGCATCGAGATCACTCCTAACTTCCGTGGCAAAGGCAAAGCCTATTTGACCGGTCTGGCTGTGACCGACTCCCCTGCCAGCACTGGCACCCAAGAGCTGTATTTCTCCCGCAAAAAGGCCTCCCCCACCGTTTATTACAGCGCCGCCCTCCCGCTGGGTTCATTTGACGAATCTGAACCCAAGGGCGAGCTGCAAAAACTCCTTTCGATGTTCTCCGGACTGTTCAAACGCTTCGGCATCGAAGAACCCCCAGCAACCCCGAACCCCCAATCAGAGAGCCAAACCCCAATGGATGAAGCCCAAGCCAAAGCGCTGGCCGCACTGGTCGAACAGCTGTTGCTCGTCGCTGCCGGCATTCAAACCTTGATCGAGCCAGACACGGCTGAAGTTGAAGCAGACCAGGATCAAATCGACGCGGTCGGCACC
Organism: Pseudomonas sp. AIG; assembly: GCF_977020205.1. Classification (NCBI taxonomy): domain Bacteria; kingdom Pseudomonadati; phylum Pseudomonadota; class Gammaproteobacteria; order Pseudomonadales; family Pseudomonadaceae; genus Pseudomonas; species Pseudomonas sp. AIG. The sequence continues at coordinate 48,971 of NZ_CDROCK010000054.1, forward strand.
TCCGTGCAGGACATTCTCGACACCGCTGAAGAAGAGCGCGAGTACTCCCGTCGCCGCAAGGGCGCGACCGGCAACCTGGCGTTGGCCAAAGCCGTAGCCAACCTGGACAAGAAATTCACCGCGCTACTGGATACGCCGAAGGGCCGCAATGTGCCGCGCACCACCGGCGCGACACAAAGCCCGAAGCGGAGAACCTTGTAAATGGGCGCCTCTCTCAGCAGTCACGCCCAGGAACAGTTCGCGCTTCTGCAGGACGACATGGCCGAGTCGTACAACGTCCATGACGTGTCTCGGCAGTTCGCGGTAGAACCGAGTATTGCCCAAGAGCTGAACGACAAAATCACCGAAAAATCCGACTTTCTCAGTCGCATCAACGTGGTTCCTGTCAATGAAATCAAGGGTCAAAAAGTCATGCTTGGCGTGACCGGCCCGGTGTCCAGCCGCACCAACACCAAAACCAAAGACCGCGAAGCCAAGGACTTCAGCGATGTGTCCGGCTTGGATTACGAGCTGTATCACACTGAATCCGACGTAGGTCTGCCATTCGCGAAGATCGACAGCTGGGCCAAGTTCCCGGACTTTGCAGAGCGTTACGGCGCGGCGGTGCAACGCCAGATCGCGCTGGATCGCATCATGATCGGCTGGCATGGCGTCGAAGCGGCGGCACAGACCGACCTCGCGGCTCATCCGATGCTGCAAGACGTCAACAAAGGCTGGCTGCAATTGGCCCGAGAGCAGATCCCTGCTCAGGTGCTGAAGGAAGGCAAGACCGCCGGGAAGATCACCCTCGGCGCCGGCGGCGACTACGCCAATCTTGACGCCCTGGTGCATGACGTCAAACAGATGATCGATCCGGTTTTCCGCGATGCTGGCGACCTGATCGCAATCATCGGCAGCGATCTGCTGGCCAATGACAAGGGCAAGCTGTACGCCAAGCAAGGCGACACGCCGACCGAAAAGGAGCGTATCGAGAACGCTCAGGTGATCGACACCTACGGCGGTTTGCCGTCCTTCGTGATCCCTCACTTTCCATCCACCGGCGTCGTCGTCACCAGTTGGGACAACCTGTCGATTTACTTTCCAAACAGCAGCTGGCGACGCCATCTGATCGAAAACCCAAAACGCTCTCGCGTTGAGGATTACAACGGCCGCAACGAGGGCTATGTGATCGAGCAGCTGGAAAAGTTCGCGGCGATTGAAGCCAGCAATCTGGAGCTGCTGCCGTGAGTATCGCCCTTGCCCACAAGCGGCGTGTTCTCGCGGAAGGTCCGGGCACGGTGCCCCGTGCGGAGCCGTACAGCTCCAGCACGGCTCTGGCCAGTCCAGCCAATGCGCAGAAGCACCTCAAGCTGATGGAGAGCGCGCTGGCCGTTGATTTGGAACGACTCAGCAACATCAACAACCACGAAACCCGCCGGCTGATTAAGCGTGACGAGTTGCTGCCCAAGTACATGGAATACGTCGAGCGCTACCGCGACTCAGGATTGAATCACCCGAACCCGGTGTTAGTGCATGTACTGGTCTGGCTCTTCGATACCGAGCAGTTCGAGTTGGGCTTGCAGGTCGCCATGTTCGCTATCCAGCAAGGCCAGGCAATGCCCGACGGATTCAAGCGTGACGTGCCGACGTTCGTGGGTGACGCAGTGATCGACTGGGCCGAGAACGAGCAAAAGTGCGGGCGCAGCCCCGAGCCATACCTGAGCGACATGATGCCGTTCGTGGATGGTGAATGGGATCTGCCGGCACAAATCCCGGCGCGCTATCACAAGTTGCTCGGCATCCGCGCTATCGACGCCAAGGAATGGGAAACCGCCGTCCGCCACTTTGAGCGTGCCCAAGAACTGCATTCCGAAATTGGCGTGGGAACGCGCCTGAAAGGCGCTCGCAAGGCACTGGAAAAACAACAGGCTCAAAGCGCCCCCGAATAACCCGACTACCCCCCCTGCGGGGAACTGTGGACGTGAGTCGGCCATTTATGGCCCGCCCCATGAGAAACAGTTTCCCCGCCCTATTTGAGTGCCCAGTAATGAGCTTTTCCGGGAAACCCACGACCTTTGTGGAACAGGCCATCGAGAACGACGGCTTTTGGCCAAACCTCTCCGTGTCTGAGTTTCAGAAGGGTTACCGCCTGCCGGCGGAGTACCTGGTAGACATGCTGGTCACCGACTTAAAGACCGCAATGATTGAGGTAAACGGCGATCTAACCAAGCGCAAAAGCGACTGGCAGAACGTCGGTGTCACCACCGTGGAAACGGCGGATCCTACGGTCCTGCCTGAACGCACATTTCACTCTGCGACGTACAAGCGCGCCGTTTACTGCCGTGCAAAAGCCAGCCTACTGACCCAATTCGCCACCGTGAACCGTCGCGAAAGCGCCGAAAACATCGGCAAGGAATTGCCCGAGCGCGGCGAAACCTTTCTGGAATTCAGCCAGCAAGCCATCCGGGTTCTGCAAGGCCGTGGCCGTATAACGGCGGCGCTGCTATGACCAAGCTGCAAGGACTGACCGCCTACCTTTTGGAGCGCCGCCTGGTTGCACCTGAACAGCTCGACAGCTTCACCGAGCAGGTAAAGCTTTCGCTGATCTGGAAACCCGACGTCGAAGGCATGCACTTCGCCGATATGCACTATCGCGCCGCGATCGTGCTGGAGCGCTTCGCCGACCATCCGGCACGCCTGATGGCCCTGGTCGGCAGTTGGCTGGAAAACCACGACGCCGATCGCGATCGCCATGAATTGCCGGCGCCGGAGTTCGCGGTAGAGCCGTTGGACAACGACCTTTTCGACGTGGAAGTCACGCTGGAATTCGCCGAGCCGCAGTATCTGGCCGAAGACCCGGACGGCGAGATCGAAGCCTTCGGCAAGACCTGGGCCTTTGTCCCGTTTGATCTGTGGATTGCAGAGCGCGGCGAGGTGGCCACCGATGGCCGGGCGTAGCACGTTCGAACTCGACATTCGCGGTCGCTTGGGCGTACGCGAACAACTGGCGTTGTTGAGCCTGCCGCCGCAATTGCGCCGCCGCTTGCTGAACCAGGTCACCAAACGCGTGCGGACGATGAGCCGCAAGCGTGTGCGTGAGCAGAAGAACCTGGACGGCACGCCCTTCGCCCCACGCAGGGGCGACA